>DATMYJ010000316.1:0-4423 GCA_035561015.1 Desulfitobacteriaceae bacterium
ATACCATTATGAACGACAGCAAAATCCCCGCTGCAATCAGAATGAGGATGGGCATTAATATCCGAAGGACGGCCATGAGTAGCCCAGCGGGTATGTCCAATACCAATCGTAGCTTTGGAAAAATCATTCCCCAGTTTCTTCTCCAAAGCAACCAGTTTTCCCACACTTTTACAAACTCTAATACCCTGGTCTTCTAAAACGGCTATTCCTGCCGAATCATAACCCCGATATTCCAACTTTTTTAACCCATCTACCAATACCGGAACAGCAGCTTGTTTGCCAATATAACCGACAATTCCACACATGCTAAAATCCTCCTATTTGTAATCAATAAAAAATCGACCGCAGACAAATTTTCTCCGGTCGATCACATTTTAAGCACTCTTAACCAAGGAGCTCCAAGCATAAATCCATACTTACCCCTTGTCTTGTAACTTGCTTTTGTCCCGAAGATTACTCCCCGGTTTTGTCACAAGTCTTTCGATGACAAGCCACCGAGAGGGATCCGCCGAATCTTTCGATAACCCTCTTCCTCGTCGACCATGATTTCGAAATTCTCCGGGCCATTGCTGCAATTCGATAATGGTCCTGGCGCTGCGTTTATTAGCCTAAAATGATTAACCGTTATGATGTCTTCTTATTCTCCCGCCCCTCCCCTTCAAGAAGAAATATTTCTGTATTCATACCGCTAATTATACAGGGTATTCCATCTGAAAGCTATCAAGTAATTATATTCTATTTCCGGCAATTTCCCGGTAGCTTAATTACTTTCTATTGTTGAGTCTTGTAAGGAGGAGGAAGATTATATAGTCCTCCTCTTTACAAGGCATCACAACATTTAATAGTATTGATCACTTCTTGCGCTAATACTCTTAAACTGGTCTCGTCCGGTCCCTCGACCATAACCCTGAGCAGAGGCTCCGTTCCGGAAGGACGTACCAAAATCCGGCCACTGTCACCCAGAATTTTTTCAGCTTCCGCAACTTTGGCCCAAACATTACTGTCAGCCATAATCTTATCTTTATCCAGGACTCTGGCATTGATAAGTACCTGAGGCAAGCGCCGCATTTGAGCAGCTAAACGGGAAAGCGGCAGGCGGCGGTCTTTGACTACTGTTAATAATTGTAAAGCTGTCAGTAAACCGTCTCCAGTAGTATTATGCTCCAAAAAAATAATGTGTCCGGACTGTTCCCCGCCTAACTTTGTACCGGTAAGCAATAGTTCCTCCATTACATAACGGTCGCCGACCTGAGTTTCATAAACTCTGATTCCAGCCTCCTTCAATGCAATACGAAGTCCCATATTACTCATAACAGTTACCACTACAGCATCACCAGTCAATTGGCCTTGGGCCCGCCTGTTCAAGGCACAGATCAGCATGATGAAATCCCCGTCTACCAGCTGACCCTTCTCATCCACAGCAATTAGACGATCAGCATCTCCATCACAGGCCAAACCCAGATCTGCGCCCTGCTCCAGAACGGCTTGCTGCAAAATTTGAGGATGTGTGGAACCACAATCAGCATTGATATTCAAGCCATCAGGTTTATTGAAAAGGGGAATTACTTCGACCCCCAGTTCCTCCAGAACAAGAGGTCCCACTTGGGAAGCTGCCCCGTTGGCACAATCTATGACTACTTTTATACCTTTAAGCTCTCCGCAGGTATTTTTTAAGAAGTCTATATAGCGACGCTCAGCATCTGCAATCCTGATCACTCTGCCGACATCCTGGCCAACAGCAACCTTCCAGGGTTTAGCAGCGCTTAGGACAATATTTTCTATTTCCTCTTCCACGGAATCCGGCAATTTGTAGCCGGTTGCTGAAAAGAATTTAATGCCATTATCTTCGACCGGATTATGAGATGCCGAGATAACTACGCCGGCGGTTGCCTGAAGTTGACGGGTCAATAACGCAATGCCCGGTGTCGGCAAGATGCCTACCTGCAAAACGTCTGCCCCTACAGAACATATTCCGGCAATTAATGCCGCTTCCAGCATATCACCGGAAATTCTGGTATCTTTGCCTATGACGATACGGGGATGAGGATGTTCTTTGCTCAAAACATAAGCACCCGCTTGTCCCAAACTAAAAGCTAAATCAGGGGTTAATTCCAGGTTAGCCACCCCGCGTACCCCATCAGTGCCAAATAATCGGCCCATATTTTTCGACTCCTTTCGTATTCAACAAGAAAACTTCACCTGTTTTCAGAGCTGCATAATTAAATATTAATGTCTATAAGCCCAGATTTTAATACAGGATACAATTTCTGGGTCTTTTACTGGAGACGGGCTTTCAGATTCATACTGACCTGCGGTACCGTTACCATTTCCACCCCGGGCGGAAGCTGCCAGTAAACTTTGCTGTTAGAATAATTACCGGCTGTCAAACCTGCTGCATCAACCCATAACTGCAGCTGGTCAGGAACAAGTGCCTGCAGAATTTCGGGCTTACCCCGGACACTGACCTCAACCGTGGGAATGGCCGGGTAAATTGCCAGATTGGCAGCCACATTTCTGACTTTCACAGCGACTCCGCTCAAAGTTTTGCGGTTCAGAGCTGAACCTATCTGCGCAACAACAGTCAGATTCGTCCCAGTTGCCAAGGTTACTCCCTGGGGCAAAGACAGCTGAGCGGCTGTTATCTGAAAAACTTTATCTGTCTTCAGATTTGTTATATCAACTGGCTCCGGCGTCAGAGACTCGATCTTTTGCAAAGCGTCGGGGGGACCCCAAATTTCCACACTCTCAGGAACCGGCAAAAGGGCCAGCAATACCATACCCTGTGCCGGGGTACCGGTGCTGCTAACTTTAAGGGCAACCTTCTTACTGGCTAAGCCAGCCGGTTGAATAGGAACAATTACTTCGACATTATTGGGGGAAGCCAGTAAAACATCCGCTGTGGGATCAGGACCATAAAGAGGTTGACCGTTCTGATCACGAAATAATATCGGACAGGTGGTCTGCAAAGTTGTGGCAGAACCGCTAATATCCAGCTCTGCAGTTGCCTTTTCCAGTTTATTCAAAAGGGAAGACGGCCCCCGCACATTAACAGCAGCAGGTTTGACTATCGGATTACCGGCTACAAATCCTGATTGCGGGCTGCCGATGATGTTGACGGCTACATCTAAAACCTTTTCCTTGATAACATCAACTGTCAACAGCACATTGGCCGGCTGTACTTCCGCAATCTTAATATTAGTGGACAAAACCTCTATAGCCACCGGGTAGTCATGTTCCCCCTCAACTGCTCCTGACAAATCAACATAGGCAGATAAACCTTTGATATTCAGGTCTGAATTGTCCTGCAGAAGCACCTTGACCGAAGGCATTTTGGACATAACTATTAAATTGGAAGGCAGGCCTTTGGCTGCTACTGGAATAGTCAGGGTCTGATCAATACTGGAAGTAACGGCAGTTCCCTGGTAGCTCACCCACAGCCAGAAAAGCAAAGCAAAAAACAGGGAAACTACCTTATAACCCAGATTACGTCTGACGATCTGATAAATTCTGCCTATAGCACTCATTTTTTACCACCTCCAAAAGGGATGGTAAAAAAAGGCCTGGAGCTTACCTGCAATTCCTTCATCAACTGCTCCCTTAATGTTTTATCATCGAGAAAACGTGTCAAAATGCCGTTAACTGCGATCGATATGGCCCCAGTTTCTTCCGAGATAACAATCACAATAGCATCTGAGACCTCGCTCAAACCTATAGCTGCCCGGTGTCTGGTGCCTAAATCTTTAGCAATATTGGGGTTTTCGGAAAGTGGTAAAAAGCAACCGGCCGCAGCTACCCTGTCTCCGCGCAAAATAACTGCCCCATCATGCAAAGGAGTATTGGGAATAAAAATATTGACCAAAAATTCGGAAGAAACCACACCGTCAATCTTAATGCCCGTTTCTATGTAATCCTGAATTCCTGTTTCCCTTTCCAGGACAATCAGAGCTCCGATCCGACTCTTGGACATAAGCTGGGTAGAGCGCACCAACTCTTCAATTAAATTCCGAAATGCTTCTCCACCTAAGGTCAGGGGATGTGTTTTAAAAAACCTCCCTCTGCCCAACTGCTCCAAAGCCCGGCGCAGCTCCGGCTGAAAAACCACGGGAAGAGCAATAAATAACATTTTCCAGACTTGATCAAGCAGCCAGCTGATCGTATTCAGATGCAAATACCGGGAAAGATAAGAAACCACGATAAGAACAAAAAGCCCCTTTAAGAGTTGGACTGCCCTTGTGCCTTTGATGAGCATCAATAATTGGTAGAGCACAACTGCAACTACAACAATATCAAGTGCGCTGCGCCAATCAAAAAAACGAAATTGCAATAGAAATTCCGACACGGCTGTCCTCCTCTCCCCTTTCTTGACCTGGTATAATATGCCTGTTTCCTATGCTGTTTCTGATTTGGGATTCTTAATTTGTAT
>DATMYJ010000317.1:0-2735 GCA_035561015.1 Desulfitobacteriaceae bacterium
GGCTATTTATCAACTAAGGTATATGAGGAGTAATGAGGTGATGGAAACATATGGATGCTATCCAGATTCTAAGACAACTCAAGGATAAAGGGGTAAGATTCACTCCTCAAAGACAGGCGATTTTGGAATTTTTGCTCCGGACAGATATCCATCCTACAGCAGAAGATATTTATCAGGATGTTAAAGCTAAGTTTCCGGGTGTAAGTTTAGGGACTATTTACAATACCTTGAATATGCTAAAAGAGCATGGGCATATTTTGGAACTTTCTTACGGAGATATGTCCAGCCGCTTTGATGGGAATGCTAAAAATCATTATCATGTTGTTTGCTCACATTGTGGCAAGGTTGTCAATTTTCACAGGCCTTTAATTCAATTAGAAGAAGAAGCTGAACAAAGAACAGGTTTTCAAGTGATGGGACATCGCATGGAATTTTACGGGATTTGTTCGGAATGTCGCAAACGAGGGTATCTAAATTAAGCAAACAGCTGATAACAAGATGGTAAAGATGAAGTGAACCGACCGTTTGGGGCCGGTTTTTTATTTAAAGCGCCTTTACTGAATAATGGTCAATGCTGAGTAATTTGCGAAAATGTTACATAAAGGAGTACAGTTTATATGTTCCGTTATCGGATTATAAGCTTGATTGCTTTGCTTGCTTTGTTGCTGGGAGTCTTGTGCTGGACCTGGAAAACTCCTCAGGTTCTGGCTCTGCCTTCGGTTGCAGAGATTGGGGGTACACAGCGCTGGAGTCAGGATTTGAGCGGAACCTGGGATAAGTATTCAACTGTCGGCCAGGCCTGGAAACTGGAAAGTCAGTTTATCAACGGGCATAAGCCATTGTTGTCCTTGTTTGGCCCTAAACACTTCCAGCTTCCTTCTAATCAAAGATTCTCTGTAGCTGCCAGAAGCTTCCGTATTCCTGCCGAGTGGAGTGCCAGAACAGTACAGCTTGCCATCAGCGGAGTAAATGGGCATGCTGCCGTTTATCTTAATGGGGCCGATCAATCCCGGTTGCTAGGGGAGTTCGAGGGCAGCGGTGCGCAAAATCTTGTAGAAATTCCGGCTGCGGCGCTCAGATACGGGGAAGACAACGTGCTGCTGATCCAGTTGACTGCTGCCAAGGCCCAAGAAGAGAGCCTGTTTTCTCTAACCTGGCCCAATACGGGTCAAATAGGCGGTCAAATTCGCTTAGAGGCTGTAGTGGAGACATCTTTGACCAATCCACTGCTCAATGTTACCTGGAGTGATGACAAGGCTGCAGTAACTGTAGAAACTCAGCTTATCCATCATAATTTGACAGAGAAAGGTCCCTGGACATTACGTGGAATCCTCACGGAGGGTTCAACGGAGATAGCCCGGGATTCTTTGCAGGTCAATCCAGATGGAAACTATTCCCAGAATGCAGTTCTGAAGTTCTATATCCGGGATGGGCAGCGCTGGAACAGGCAGAATCCTTTTCTTTACCAGTTACAGCTAACAGTATCCAATTCCAAAGGGGATCAGGATGATTTGAACCTGCCGATCGGTTTGCGTTCCCTGGCTTTGACAGAAGGAAAATGGCTGCTGAATCAGGAAGCTGTTGATATCAACGGCAGCGTCTTATCTGCAGAGAGAGAGGCACAACTGCGTAATGGCGGGGAAATTCAGTCCTTTATTAAGTCTGAACTGCAGAAGGGGGTAAATCTGCTCTATTTTCTTGGTACTTATCCGGATGAATTGTGGTTGCAGACAGCAGACCAAATGGGTATGGGGATCTGGGTGGAATGGCCAATAGGCATGGTTCCGGCTTCACGCTTGCCGGCTGCTGCCGAATTCGAAAAACTGGTTACTGCCGGCAGCCGTCATCCCTCGATTTGGGCCTGGACGATTGGCAAGGGCCTGGAGAATAGTCCTAAAACTACAGCCTTTCTAAATGAAGCCGAAAAACTGATTACTACTGGTTTAGCCTTAGAGTTAAGATTAGCTTCTTCGGCAAAGACCGACTTTCCTGAAAATTCATTCCTGATCGAGGGTGATACTCTGAAGGGTTCCTGGGGTCAGGTTGTTAATGAGGAAGGAAATGTTGCCAGACCAGTATCTTGGCCTCAGGAAGGACTGGCCTCCCTGGTTTGGGCGCTGCTGATGCTATTCTTGTCCGGGATGAACCTGCGCACAATCAGCTGGCGTTACAAGCAGCTTTCCGAGAAAAAACCAAAACGCCGTTTGCGCCAGGCCTGGTATTGGCAAAATTGGGCCTTCTTGGCCCGGGAAGGTACTCTGGCTGGAATAATTACCGCAGCTTTTTATCATTTGCCAATCGACTGGGGAACCTGGTTCTTATATCTTTGGCCTGGTCTGGTCTCAATTCAATCCCAGTCGCCGTGGTTGCTTTGGGCAGTCCTGACCCTGATCCTGATTATACTAAGACTTTTGCAGGTGGGGCTTGTGTCCTGGCGTTTTCCCGGTTCACCCCATCCACTGGGCTTAATTTACTGGCTGGAACGGCGCTATCGCTGGGTTATTCTGGTTGCTTTGCTTTGGGCCCTGGTACCTTGGGGAATACCCTTATTTACCCCTTTGGGAACTTATCTGGTCTTAAACCTTTTGTTTTTGCCGCTCAGAATCCGAGATGTCCATCGTATAGATGGACATTACAGACCACTCTTATTGCTTCCTGCTCTCTTGGGAGCCTGCTTGGCCATCTGGTGCATATCCCGCTGGGCTGACTGGCTTTTCCTTTGGCATATTTTCATG
>DATMYJ010000318.1:0-16047 GCA_035561015.1 Desulfitobacteriaceae bacterium
TCACAGTAATGAGGAGTAAAAAGATGAAGACTGATATTGAAATAGCCCAAGCGGCGCACATGAAACCCATAGCAGAAGTTGGCCAGCAAATCGGACTCAGTGCTGATGATCTGGAACTTTATGGTAAATATAAGGCTAAAATCAATTTGGATGTTTTCAATCGGGTCAGGAACAATCCTGATGGCAAACTGGTTCTGGTGACGGCAATTAATCCTACGCCTGCCGGTGAAGGAAAAACTACTACTACAGTTGGTTTGGGGCAAGCCCTTGTTAAAATGGGTAAAAATGCGATAATTGCTTTGCGCGAGCCCTCCTTGGGTCCCTGCTTTGGTATCAAGGGTGGTGCTGCCGGCGGCGGTTACGCTCAGGTTGTCCCAATGGATGATATCAATCTGCACTTTACTGGAGATTTTCATGCTATTACGACCGCCCACAATCTGTTGGCGGCTATGCTTGACAATTCTCTGCATCACGGCAATCCCCTCAATATGGACCCGCGGAAAGTCGTTTTGCGCCGGGTACTGGATATGAATGACCGTTCCCTGCGTAACATTGTGATTGGCCTGGGCGGGTCCCTGGATGGCGTTCCGCGCGAAAATGGTGTAGATATTACTGTGGCCTCAGAAGTCATGGCTATCCTCTGCCTGGCCAGTGACCTGATGGATCTGAAAAGGCGCTGCGGCCAGATCGTTGTGGCCTATACCTATGATGATAAACCAATCACTGCACACGATCTGCAGGCAGAGGGAGCCATGGCCCTGATTATGAAAGATGCTATCAAGCCTAACCTGGTTCAGACTCTGGAAAATACCCCTGTCTTTATCCACGGCGGGCCTTTTGCTAATATTGCCCATGGCTGCAACAGTATTGTAGCCACAAAGCTGGGTTTAAAACTGGCTGATATCCTGATTACTGAGGCTGGTTTCGGGGCGGATTTGGGAGCAGAGAAATTTTATGATCTCAAATGCCGTTTTGGAGGGCTGACTCCGGCTGCAGCTATTATTGTGGTCACAGTAAGGGCTTTGAAGATGAATGGCGGGCTGTCCAAAGCAGAGCTGGTTCGGGAAAATCTGAGAGCACTGAAACGCGGGATAGTGAATTTGGATAAACATATCGAGAATATGGCTAAATACGGAGTGCCAGCCATTGTGGCAATTAACCGCTTCCCGACAGATACTAAGGCAGAAATTGACTTTATACGGGAGCGCTGCCGCCAGTTGGGTGCTGAAGTTGCTCTCTCCGAGGTATTTACCAAAGGCAGTGCCGGCGGCCAGGAACTGGCGGAAGTTCTGTTGGCCATAATGGAGAATGTTGAGTCCAACTTCAAGGTTCTTTATGAATTGGATCTTACAACTGAAGAAAAAATCGAGAAAATCTGCCGGGAAATTTACGGCGCTAAGGGGGTTGTGTTCACGGCTGAAGCCAAGAAGGCTATAGAAAAATACCGTTCCATGGGCTTCGGGCAACTTCCTATATGTATGGCTAAAACCCAATATTCCCTGTCTGATGATAAGAATCTCCTGGGTCGCCCCAGCGGGTTTGTGATTACAGTAAGAGAAGTTCGTCTTTCAGCAGGGGCTGGTTTTTTGGTTGCTATCACCGGGGCTATTATGACTATGCCTGGCTTACCCAAACATCCGGCAGCCATGGATATGGATATTGATAACGATGGCAAGATCACTGGCCTGTTTTAGGTAAAATTTTGAGAAAGAATCGAAAAAAGATCGCAGTCCTGGGCGGGTAACTGCCCAGGTTTTAAATATTTAGCCTATTTGCATTCATTTATTACCGGAGATCGGGTACAATTTTTCAATTTATAAGCTATGTGCTGCTTCCGCCTAATTAAATAGTGCTCAATCAGCACACTGAGGAGGGGCGTTATTGTCTGTGCTGCCGAGGGTGAACAAGTTAATTGCTGATCCTGTCTATCAAAACTATCTGCACAAAATTGCCGAGGCGGAAAAAGACCGCCTTTATTGTAAGCATGGTCCTGATCATGGTTTGGCGGTAGCGCGTATTGCCTATGCCTATTTGCTGGAACAAGGTGGGCCTGTGCCGGCCAAAGAGGTAATCTATGCGGCTGCCCTGTTACACGATATAGGGCGCTGGGCCGAATACGCCAGCGGCGAGGATCATGCCCTGGCCGGGGCCGCATTGGCCCGGCCGCTTCTGGAGAAGTCCGGGTTCGATTCCCGGGAGATCAAGCTAATAGAGCAAGCAATAGCAGAGCACAGCACTCATCGTTCTGAAAATTTATCTGATTTAGGCAGGGCTTTAGCCCTGGCGGATGATTGGGCCAGAGACTGTCTGCAGTGTAAGGTTAAAGACAGCTGTCACAAATTCACGGAGCAAATGAACCAAATCGTATATTAGAGGGAGGGCGGCAGATGAGAGACTATGGCATACGCTGGGTCGAGTTCAGTAATGAAACAGAGGCTAAGCAGGCTCTGTACCGGATCGGCTGCAGTGAGGCTGGTGTTAATTTAATGGCTGGGAAGGGCTTGGGCTTAGGCTTGAAGCTGGAAAAGGTACCCACACGGGTTGTCCATATCCTGAAACAGGAAATGCTGGCTGCTGACGGCGATGCAGCGGTCCATCGTGATGTTGTTGTCAACAGAATAGAAGCAAGCGATGTTTTGCTCCTGGGTACGGTTCGGCAGTTCAAGCATGTGGCCAAAAAGCTTGCCCTTCAGCCTTTTGGCTTAAAAGAATTGGCCAAGGCTCTGGAACAGCTGCTTGCTGCTCTCGAAACCCCTTCCCGGCGTACTCTGGATTGCCGGGGCCAGCAATTGATTTTGGGAGAACGGACCTTGATTATGGGCATCCTTAATTTAACCCCTGATTCCTTTTCGGACGGCGGAAAGTTCTTTCAGACTGGGGATGCTGTTCGGCAGGCTGAGCTTTTGGTTGCCGAGGGAGCGGATATTTTGGATATAGGAGCTGAATCCACGCGCCCGGGCCATCAGGAAGTGGATGCAGCCGAGGAATGGCGGCGTTTGGAGCCTGTTCTGAAGGCCCTGGCCGGTCGTCTGCCGATACCGATTTCGGTCGATACCTCCAAAGCGGAGGTTGCGGACAAGGCCTTGCAGGCCGGAGCCGGTCTGATCAATGATCAATGGGGTTTGCAGCGCGATCCTGCTTTGGCCGGGGTGGTTGGAGCTTATGGCGCTCCTGTGGTTGTTATGCATAATCAAAAAGGCAGTTGCTATCAGTATCTCATGGGCGATATTTTTGCTTTTTTGCGCCGCAGTATCGAACTGGCGGAAAATAATGGTTTAAGCGGAGATCAGATAATTGTCGATCCCGGAATTGGTTTCGGCAAAACTCATGAGCAAAATCTGGAAGTTTTATCCCGCTTGAAGGAGTTCAGAGTTTTGGGCCGGCCGATTTTACTGGGCGCTTCGCGCAAATCAACGATCGGCAAGACCCTGGACCTGCCGGTGGAGGACCGTCTGGAAGGAACAATTGCCACCAGTGTCTGGGGTGTGGCTGCCGGTGCGGATATTATCAGAGTCCATGATGTCCAGGCCAATCGCCGCGCTATCCGCATGGCAGATGCTATTTGCCGAGAGCAAAGGGGGGCAGGTTATGTGGGGGCATGATGTGATTCATCTCCGCGGTTTGGAGTTTTATGCTTACCACGGTGTTTGTCCGCAGGAAAATACCCTCGGTCAAAAGTTTATGGTAGATGCCGATCTTTTTTTAAGTCTTAAAATTGCCGGCAAATCGGATAAAGTGACAGATACGGTCAATTATTCCCGGGTTTATGATTTGATTGCGAAATGTATGCTGGGAGAACCTGTTAACTTGCTGGAGTGCCTGGCGGAGCAGATAGCCAGCCAGATCCTGGAGAACTTTGCCTGTCTGGCAGTACGTCTGGAAATTCATAAACCCCAGGCTCCGGTAGCGGGAATTTTCCGGGATATTTCGGTGGAGATTTGGCGGGAGCAAGAGGAGGCAGGTTTTCTGCCTGAAAAAAAGCGATGAAGGCTTATTTAAGCCTGGGCAGCAACCTGGGTGATCGCGCTTATTATCTGGGGGCAGCAATTGCGGCCTTAAGCAAACAAACCCGCCTTCGGATTTGCCGGGAATCTTCTGTTTATGAGACAGAGCCCTGGGGACTGACTGAACAGCCAAACTTTTGGAACATGGTTCTGGAAATCGAGACCGATTTGGAGCCGCTGACTCTGCTGCATATCTGTCAGCAGGTGGAAAATGACCTGGGACGAAAAAGAATTATTCATTGGGGCCCAAGAACTGTTGACATTGACGTCCTTCTCTACGATAATATAGTTGGTAATTCGACAAAGCTCGCTTTACCGCATCCCCGGCTGGAAGAGCGAGAGTTTGTTCTGGCGCCTTTAAGGGAAATCAGGCCAGATCTGATATTGCCTTCCGGTGCTTCTATTCAAAACGTACAGGGAGAAGGAAAAGTTAAAAATCTCGGATCGCGCTATGGATTGACGATATCTCAGGAGTCGTACGATTTGTAGGGCAGCTGGAGATACAGTTTGGGATATTGTTTATATTTAAATTGAGTTAAATGGAACTGCCAAGAAAATAGATCTAAGTTTTGGCTAAAAAAGAATAGGCTTGTTTACTAGACCGCTTGGATCAGTATGACCGGGACGGCGAAGGAAGAAGTTAGGCACCTTCACGTTCTTGTGGGGTGCTTTTTTTCTGTCAAAAATCTATTGTTAACCAAGCCTGAGCGGAGGGTATAAATGAAGTTTGGGATTATAGGCACAGGTGTAGTCGGAACTGCTTTAGCTGTCCGCCTAACAGAGGCAGGTCATGAGTGTGTTGGCGTGCATACCCAAAGCGAGGAAACTTACCGGCGTTTTCGCCAATATCTGAATAAAGAGCAGCTTTCCTTGGAGAGTCTGGTACCTCAGGTTGATTTACTGTTTATCACTACCCAGGATGGCATGATCCGTCAGGTAGCTGAAGACTTAACTTCCCGGGGACTGCTGATACCGGGTCAGGTCTGGATCCATTGTTCCGGATCACTTAGTTCGAAAATTTTAAGAGTTGCCGAAGAAGCTCCGGTTAAATGTTTATCTATCCATCCCTTACAGTCTTTTGCCAGTGTCAGCGAGGCCCTGAACCTTTTAGAAGGTACCCATTTCGGGATAGAGGGTGAGGCGGAAGAAATGGGGGAACGACTTGTGCGGGATCTGGGAGGCATACCCCATCGTCTCAGTACTACTAATAAGACAGCTTACCATGCCGGGGCGGTGGTAGCTTCCAATTATCTGGTTGTTCTGGCATCTCTGGCTGTACAATTATTTGTCCAGGCAGGAATAGCCAGGGAAGATGCTCTGCAATCTCTGCTCCCCTTGATGAGAGGCACACTGCATAATCTGGAGGAGGTTGGTATTCCGCAGGCTTTAACCGGTCCGATAGCCAGGGGAGACAGTGCTGTAGTCCGCGGACATTTGCAGCAATTATCCGGGCAGCAAGCCGCAATCTATCGGATTTTGGGAAAAGAGGCTTTGGAATTGGGACAAGCCAAGTGGCAGCAAGCCGGGCTGACCTATCCGGAGGAAGCTTTACAAGAGCTCAAAGAGCTCCTTTCCTGACAAACAGCAGGTTGAACACAAATTTTTTTTATGTCTGTTTAGCAGAATAAACTGCCGAAGCAGGCGCTTTAGGGCGAATCAAATGGGGAAAGGATGACAGGAGCGAATGCAGAGAATTACTAAGATCCAGGAATTGCGGCAAATAATCAAGGCCCAAAAAGGCATGGGAAAAATTATTGCCCTAGTGCCCACGATGGGTTACCTGCACAGGGGCCATTTGAGTTTGGTTGATTACGCCAAAGAAGAGGAAGTTTTTATAGTCATGACTCTTTTCGTAAATCCCCTGCAATTTGGTCCGAACGAAGATTTTAGTAAATATCCGCGGGATTTTGAGAGAGATGCCGCTATGGCTGAAGAAGCGGGAGTGGATTTATTGTTTCATCCTGATGTGACAGAGATGTATCCCCAGCCTGTGCTCAGCTATATTGACATAGATGAAATGGCTGATGTCTTATGTGGTGCTTCCCGGCCCGGACATTTCCGGGGTGTTTGCACAGTAGTAGGCAAGCTATTCAATATTGTCCAGGCCGATAAAGCCTATTTTGGACAAAAAGACTACCAGCAATATATGATTATCAGCAGAATGGTTCAGGATCTGAATTTTGCTCTGGAGGTCATTGCCGTACCGATTGTCAGGGAAGAGGATGGTTTGGCTATGAGCTCGCGTAATATCTATCTCACAGCAGAGCAAAGAAGCGAGGCCCCAGTCCTGTATCGCAGTCTGCAGCAGGCTGCGCAAGAGATCAGGAAGGGGCAGCGCAGCGCCCGCTTGATCGAGAAAATGATCAGGGAGAATATAGCCCGGGAAAGCAGTGGACAGACAGATTATATCGAGGTTCGCAGTGCCGCAGACCTGACAGAGATCCAGGAGATCAGAGGAAAAGTTGTAATTGCCTTGGCAGTGCGTTTTGGAACGACAAGATTAATTGATAACGAGGTTGTGGAGGTTGTAGAAAATGTTTAGAACAATTATGAAATCCAAGATTCACAGAGCAGTAGTGACAGAGGCGAACCTGCAGTATGTGGGAAGTATCACTATTGACGCAGAACTGATGGAAGCTGCCGACATTTTACCTAACGAAAAGGTTCAGGTCGTCAACAACAATAATGGCAACAGATTGGAAACTTATGTTATACCCGGCAAGAAAAAATCGGGGGTAATATGTCTGAACGGTGCTGCTGCCCGGCTGGTACAAGTTGGAGATGAGGTAATTATTATCACCTACGGTATGATGGCTGATGAAGCTGCCCGTAAATATGAGCCTAAAGTAGTTTTTGTCGATGAGAAAAACAGCATAGCGCAAATCGAAAAAGAGGAAATTCACGGGACGTGTGCTTGACACACCAGATATCCGAGCATACTATTTAGAAAAAGACAGAAAAGATTTAGTGGCCTTAAGTCGGCAAGAGGAATTTTTCTGGCGGATATGATGGGAAAGGAACAAACAAAAGGTGCAATATACGATTGACGAAGAACAATTCCGAATTCTGGCAGCAGAGATCAAACAACTTAAAGAAGATAAGAGGGCGCTGATCGTAGCCCATTTTTATCAGCGCCCGGAGATTCAGGATGTGGCTGATTTTGTGGGTGACTCTTTGCAGCTTAGTCAGATAGCTGCTGCTACTGAAGCCCAGGTTATCATTTTTTGCGGTGTCCATTTTATGGCTGAGAGTGCGGCCATTTTAGCCCCGGAAAAGATAGTTATCCTGCCCGAAGAACGGGCGGGTTGTCCCATGGCTGAAATGGTGGATGCCGAGTCTCTCCGGCAAAAAAAGGCTGAGTTGCCTGGCTGCCAGGTTGTTTGCTATGTAAATTCTTCGGCGGCTGTTAAAGCGGAAAGTGATATTTGTTGTACATCATCCAATGCAGTGCAAATTGTCAAGTCCTTGCCGCCCGGGGAAATACTTTTTGTGCCGGATCAAAACCTGGGGAGTTATGTGGCTGAAAAAGCCGGGCGGAAAATGCACTATTGGCAGGGTTTTTGTATTACTCATCATCGTCTTGCCCGGGAAGATATTTTGCGGGCTCGTCGGCAATATCCCCGGGCCGAAGTTATAGTTCACCCGGAATGTCGGAAAGAGGTCCGCGATGAAGCTGACTATATCGGTTCCACGGCGGGGATAATAAAATATGCCCAAAATTCCTCCTCTCAGGAGTTTATTGTCGGGACGGAGTGTGGTATTCTGCACCAGCTTCATAAATTGTGCCCCTCCAAAACATTTTACCTGGCTTCTGAAGAATTAATTTGTCCTAATATGAAAGCAACAACCTTAAGTAAAGTCAGAGATGCACTCAAGAATCTTGCTCCGCGGATAACAGTAGAAAAAGAAATCAGTCTGAAAGCAAAAAGGGCTTTGGACAGAATGCTGGCCGGTTCCTAGCATCTGTTTTCAGTTCAGTATTAAATGCCAAAAGAGTGGTTTGCAGAGGGGTGAGAGAGTGAAACGATATTTATATCCTTGGGAAAAGGATGACATAGAGGTGTTTTCCACCGAAGTGCTGGTTTTGGGAAGTGGTATTGCCGGCCTTTATTCGGCTATCAAAGCCAATGAGCATTTTCAGGTCACGGTCTTGACCAAGAAAAAAATCGAAGAAAGCAATACCGGTCATGCTCAGGGGGGGATCGCCGTGGCTATGCATGAGGACGATTCTCCAGCTTTGCATTATGACGATACTTTGAGTGCCGGAGCCGGACTTTGTGATCCGGAGTCTGTCAAAATTCTGGTGGAAGAAGGCCCGTCCCGTGTCGAGGAATTGATCAGGATGGGCGCCTACTTTGACAGGAGTAACGGTGTCTTGGCTTTGACCAGAGAAGCCGCTCACAGTCGCCGTCGTATTTTACATGCCCAGGGAGATGCAACCGGTTGGGAGATAGAACGTACTTTAGTCGAGGAAACTCAACGTCGAAAAGGGATTTTAGTTAAGGAAGGACGCTTTGTTGTAGACCTGCTGGAAAATAGCCGGGGGGATATACTGGGAGTTCTTATTTTTGTTACGGCAACAGGAAAACTGGAAGCCTATCTGACTCAGGCCGTAATCATGGCCACCGGCGGTTGTGGTCAGGTTTTTGGCTTTACCACCAACCCGGATGTGGCAACCGGTGACGGGATAGCGGCAGCCTTTCGGGCGGGAGCAGACCTGATGGATATGGAATTTGTCCAGTTCCATCCCACAGCCCTTCAGGTCCCGGGGTTTTCCCGTTTTTTAATTTCGGAAGCTGTCCGGGGGGAAGGTGCTCATCTGATCAACCACAAGGGCGAGCGTTTTATGGAAAATATCCCTGGCAAGGAATTGGCCCCCCGAGATATTGTGGCTCGGGCAATTTGGAAGGAAATGAACAACGGGCCGGTCTTCCTGGATTTCAGGCCGATTGGTGAGCAACATAGTCTGGACCGGTTCCCTAAGATACGGCAAACTTGTCTGGAACACGGGCTGGATGTTTTGAATACACCGATTCCGGTTGCTCCGGCAGCCCATTATATGATGGGCGGCATTCGGACGAATGTGGACGGAGAAACAAATCTGCCCAATTTATATGCCTGCGGGGAATGTGCCTGCAATGGAGTTCATGGGGCCAATCGTTTGGCCAGCAATTCTCTGCTGGATGGTTTGGTTTTTGGGGCCCGGATCGTGGAAAAAATTCTGAATACTGCCCCCGGTAAAATGCCCATTTGGGGAGAGGTATTTGTTTCCCGGCAGCCGGATAGGGCTGCCGGCGTTCGAGAACCCATACAGGTAAGCAAGGGAGATCTGCAGCAGGTTATGTGGGAAATGGTGGGTATTTTGCGTGATCAGCAAGGCCTGGAAAAAGCTCTGCATATTCTGGAGTCCTGGTCAGCGTCGTATAAGGCGGAACTGAAAGTTGAGGATCTGGAATTGGGTAATATGCTTTGTGTGGGACAGACTATCAACAGGGCTGCTCTGGCCCGCCAAGAAAGCCGGGGAGCGCATTATCGATCTGATTATCCCCAACGCCTCGATCCGCTTTGGCAAAAACACTCATTGCAAAACAAGGAGGATACTAATGTTAGCTTTATTTCAACTTCAGAGAATAATTGATCGGTCACTGGAAGAGGATCTTGGGTCGGGTGATCTGAGTGCCCGCATTTTGCCGGCAGGTCTGGAAGGTCAGGCCGAGCTTTATGCCAAAGCGACAGGAGTGATGGCCGGGATCGAGATTGTGGCTCAGGTTTTCAAACGGGTGGATTCCCGGATCAAAGCTGAGATCTTGATGACAGATGGCACTAAAGTTGTACCCGGAACATTGGTGATGCAGCTGCGCGGGCCCTTGGCCAGCATTTTGTCGGCAGAAAGAACAGCCTTGAATTTTTTGCAGCATCTTTCCGGCATTGCTACGGCCACCAGGAAAGCAGTGGAACAGATCGAGGGTTTACCTGTCAAAATTACGGATACCCGCAAGACCCTGGGCGGCTGGCGGGCTTTACAGAAATATGCGGTACGTATCGGCGGTGGTTTTAATCATCGTTTTGGTTTATTTGATGCTGTGATGTTAAAAGATAACCATATTGCGGCTATGGGCGGGATAACCGCAGCAGTGGAGACGGCCTATCAGGAGCTGGGACATATGGTTAAGCTGGAAGTGGAATGTGAAAGTATAGCACAGGTCCAGGAAGCGCTTAATTGCCGGGCTGAAGTCATTATGCTGGATAATATGAGCATAGAGCAGATGAAGCAGGCGGTATCTCTGATCGATCACCGGGCAGTGGTGGAGGCTTCGGGAGGCATGAAAACCGGACGCTTACGCGAGGTTGCGGAAACAGGTGTGGATGTCATCTCTATCGGGGCCTTAACTCATTCCGTTCAGGCCCTGGATTTCAGTCTGGATGTGGGAGAGATGAAGCGGACTACCCGCCGGTGGCTGGCAAGCGGAGAAACTGAGGGTAACTGATGATACGTGAAAATATTCTGGATTTTATGGCAGCTCATAAGGGTGAATATGTTTCCGGGGAACTAATGAGTGAACAATTGCACCTGACCAGGGCTGCGATTTGGAAGCAGATCAAGGTCTTGAGAGAAGCAGGGTTTGAAATAGAAGCCCAAACAAAAATGGGTTATCGTCTGTTGCACACACCTTTAAGTATTGACGCCTGGATAATGAAACATTCCTTAAAGACCAGAGAATTAGGACATAAACTAGATCTGCATAAGGATGTAACCTCCACTAATGAGCGGGCTAAGGAATTAGCCATGCAAGGAGTTGACCACGGGACAGTTGTTCTGGCTGAAAGACAAAGTTCCGGCCGCGGAAGAATGCAGCGCTGGTGGGAAGCACCAGCAGGCGGGCTTTGGATGTCGGTGATTCTGAAACCGAAACTCTCTTTAGCTGATGCCTCTAAAATAACTCTTTGTACCGGTGTGGCGGTGGCTGATGCCATTACCGAGGTATGTAATATCAAGGTTGGGATCAAATGGCCTAATGATCTGGTTTATCAAGGTCAAAAATTAGTGGGTATTCTGGCAGAAGTGGTCGGGGAGTGGAACACTGTTCAGACTATGGTTGTTGGGATCGGCGTGAATGTCAATTTTACCCGGGAAGAATTAAGCAAAGATTTGATGGCGGCAACACTGCAGGATTTAACTGGGACCAAATGGGATTTAAATGTCCTGGCTGCTAAAATCCTGGAACGGCTGGAAGAAGAATTGATCAGTTTGGAAACCAGAGGATTTGCTTCCTTACGCGAGCGTTGGATGCAAAGGGCAGTTGGGATAGGACAGGATGCCCTTATTCTGCAAGGTAAACAGACCCTCGAAGGAATTATCCAAGGTATCTCGCTTGACGGAGAACTGATTGTTAAAATCGGGGCCAAAAATCATGTTTTTTCTGCCGGGGAGGTAAGGGTGCGTTCAACTAACGGTACTTATTTCTAAGAATTAAGCCGGAAACTTAGTCAGTAAAGGAGAATAAGCATGATCCTGGTTTTTGATGTGGGAAACACTAATATTGTGGTTGGTGTCTATGATAAGCGAGTATTGATTCATCATTGGAGGATCTCAACCGACAAATCGCGGACAGTGGATGAATATGCTGTAGTTACCAGAAACCTTTTTACCTTCAGTAATTTGAGTTTCGAAAAGATTAAAGCGGTAGTTATTTCTTCCGTAGTGCCGCCGGTCATGCCAATCCTGGAGGAACTGGCCCGGAAATATTTTGATGTCGAACCCCTGGTTGTAGGGCCGGGAATTAAAACCGGCATGCCAATCAATTATGATAATCCCCGGGAAGTTGGGGCAGACCGGATCGTGAATGCGGTGGCAGGTTATGCCAAATATGGCGGGCCGCAGATTATCGTTGATTTCGGCACAGCGACCACCTTCTGCTGTATCTCCCAGCAGGGAGAATATCTGGGAGGAGCCATTGCTCCGGGAATCGGTATTTCTACAGAGGCTCTATTTCAGCGGGCTTCCAAGCTGCCGCGGATCGAACTGGTTAAGCCTAAATCAATTATTGCCAAAAATACTGTGGCGGCTATGCAATCCGGAATTTATTACGGTTTTTCCGGACAGGTTGACGGTATTGTCAACCGCATGAAGGAAGAATTAGGGTCGGCTACCAGGGTAATAGCTACCGGCGGGCTGGCAGAATTTATTGCCGAGGTTTCGCATACGATTGAACTTGTGGATCCATTTTTAACCTTGGAAGGCCTATTAATGATTTATGAACGAAATGCCCAGTAAATACGGGAAGGAAATTTCCCGTATTTTAATGAGGGCGAAGTCTGGTGATAAAAAATGAAATTAGGTAAATATTCTTGGGATAGGCCGGTGTTTTTGGCGCCGATGGCAGGGGTTACCGATAGGGCTTTTCGGGAAACAGTTCGCTCCCTGGGCGGCAAATATGCAGTAACCGAAATGATCAGTGATAAAGCCCTGAATTATCTGAACTCCCGGACTCTCCGCATGCTAGACATAAAAGAAGAGCCTGAGCCGCGTATCGTGCAGTTGTTCGGTTCTGATCCGGATAATATGGCCCGGGCGGCCCAACTCGCCGAGTCCTTGGGAGCCGATGTTCTTGATATTAATATGGGTTGTCCGACTGCCAAGATCGTAAAAAATGGGGAGGGATCGGCCTTACTGCGGAATCTCCCTCTAGCAACTGAAATCGCCTCGGCCGTAGTGCGGGCTGTGCAGCTGCCGGTTACCGTTAAAATTCGTTTGGGCTGGAGCGGGGAGGAAGTGGTTGCTCTCGAGTTAGCCCGGCGTCTGGAGGCTGTCGGAGTGGGTATGATAACCCTTCATGCCCGAACCAGGGAACAATTTTACAATGGTCAGGCCGAATGGCAATGGATCGGACGACTGAAAGAGGTCACAACAATTCCGATTATCGGCAATGGGGATATAACTCAGCCAGAACAGGCTCGGCAGATGATCGAGCAGACGGGTTGTGATGGGGTTATGGTTGGCCGGGGGGCCTTGGGCAATCCCTGGTTAATTCCCCACATTCAGCATTACCTCAGATATCATATACTGCTGCCTCCTCCGGCTTGGGAAGAAAAAATTGCCTTGGCTCTGCAGCATTTCGAACGTGTCCTGGCCTATAAAGGTGAGAGAATAGGTTTAAACGAGATGCGTAAACATGCGGTTTGGTATCTCAAAGGTTTAAGATTTGCGGCTGTGCTGCGCAACCGCATTATGCAGGCTCAGGAAGTACAGGAAATGAAGGATATGTTCTGCGCCATTCCGGGTCAGTATGAACAATAATAGAGAGCTTCTCTTGACATTATTTTGCAGGTTCCTTATAATAACGATAACGATTTAGGGGTTCCTGATAATGACGAGTAACAATTTAGGGTAGGTTCTTAATGTTGCCTTAAGAGTTAATTTCCAGAAACTGAGTGATTATGGAAATTTGAGGGAGATTTTTTTATTTAGGGGATGCGCAGGTCAGATGCGCTGCTAAATATGCGATGAGAAAAGGGGAGCGAGAAGAGATGCCCGAAAAAGAAGTAATCTTAACCCTGGCCGGATTAAAAAAATTAGAAGACGAATTAGAATTGAATAAGACTCAAAAACGCCGGGATATTGCCGAACGCATTAAACAAGCGATCGAATTTGGGGATATCAGCGAGAATTCTGAATATGATGATGCCAAGAATGAACAAGCGTTTATTGAAGGCCGGATTATTACGATCGAAAAAATGCTGAGGAATGCCAGAGTCATTGATGATCCCGAAGAGGCGGAATATGTGACCCTTGGTTCTACTGTGACTTTAAAGGATTTGGATTACGGCGGGGACCCTGAGGAATATACTATTGTGGGTTCTGCTGAAGCCGATCCAGGTACTAATAAAATATCCAATGAATCTCCGGTGGGCAAGGCGGTATTGGGAACGGTGAAAGGCAGCGTCGTGGAAGTTAATGTTCCTGCTGGAATCATGCATTACGAAGTTCTCAGTTTCAGATAAGCCATTCAGCCTGGCTGGAAGTCCCTTGATGGGAGCACACCTATGTAAGTACTTATAGGGGGAGTCCTGAATGATGATATCTTACAGACTCCCTGATGTTTTTGAGGCGTACATCCTTTATCTTTGATAGAGAAAGAAAACCTGCTTATTTTGCGAGTTCGTTAATACAGGCATTTTTTACCTGAACCCTTATCCTTTACTAGATAGAGGAAGGGTTTTTATTTTTATTAATTTTGATTATTTGATTGGTTGTTATTGTTTAATCAGAATGAATTCTGTAGAATTGATAAGATGAGAAAATTGGAGGAATGTTTAGATGGATAATGAAAATGATCTTTGGCGAGTTCGCCTGGATAAACTTGATATCTTGCGCCAGGGTGGCATGGAACCTTATGCTGATCGATATGAGCGGACTCACAAAGCTCTGGAGATAATTGATCAATTTGAACAACTGCAGGAACAGGAAGTTCGGGTAGCCGGCAGAATGATGTCCAAACGGGACCAGGGTAAAGTAATCTTTGCTCATATTCAGGATTTTAGCGGACGAGTACAGATTTATATAAGAAGAGATGATGTGGGTGCTGAGAAATTTGCCTTGATCTCCAAATTTGATATCGGTGATATTATTGGGGTTCAAGGGACGGTTTTTCGGACAAAACGTGGTGAGATTTCCATTCATGCGCAGGTCGTTGAGCTTTTATCCAAGGCCATGCGGCCTCTGCCAGAGAAATTTCACGGTTTAACCAATGTTGAAGCCCGCTATCGCCAGCGCTATGTCGATCTGATAGTTAACCCGGATGTGCGGGAAGTCTTTATAACACGCAGCAAAATTATCCAGGCTATGCGGGATTTTTTAGATGAGCGCGAGTTCCTGGAAGTGGAGACACCGACCCTCCATAATGTTGCCGGCGGTGCCACGGCCAGACCGTTTATAACCCATCATAATGCCCTGGATCTCGATCTTTATCTGCGGATTGCCCTGGAATTGCCCTTGAAGCGCCTGATAGTCGGGGGCTTTGAAAAAGTTTATGAAATCGGACGCAATTTCCGCAATGAAGGGATCTCCATCAAGCATAACCCTGAATTTACTATGATGGAATTATATCAGGCCTATGCCAATTATGAAGATATTATGAAATTGACTGAAGATATGATTGCAGCGATCACCCAGAGAGTTCACGGAACCCTGGAGATAACCTATCAGGACGAAGTTCTGAATTTTGCCACTCCCTGGCGCCGCTTGTGCATCCTGGACGGTATCCGGGAGTACAGCGGGGTTGATTTCAACCAAATAACCAGTGATGAAGAGGCCCGGGCAATTGCTCTGGAAAAAGGCCTCAAGATAGATGCCTTTTTAAACCGCGGTAAAATTATCAATGAATTTTTCGAAGCTTTTGTGGAACCCCGCCTGATTCAGCCTACCTTTGTTACCGGGCATCCGGTCGAAATTTCGCCTTTAGCCAAGCGTAATGCCCTTAATCCTGAATATACTGACCGTTTTGAAGTTTTTGTTTATGGCCGGGAACTAGGTAATGCTTTTTCCGAACTCAATGACCCCATAGATCAGAGAAAACGCTTTGAAGAACAGGTGGCCGAAAGAGCCGGTGGTGATGAAGAAGCTCATATGATGGACGAAGACTTCATTCAAGCCCTGGAGTATGGGCTGCCCCCCACGGGAGGGCTTGGGATCGGGATAGACCGTCTGGTTATGTTTTTGACCAATGCGGCCTCGATTCGAGATGTGATCCTCTTCCCCACGATGCGTCCGCGAGAGGATTCCAGAGAGTAAGATTTGAAGTAATAAGGGAGATAGCCCAGGATATAGTGGTATTATATGTGCTCAATGATTACTGTAACTCTGAAACGAGGAATCCTGGAGTATTATGAATGACGAAGAATGGCGAAAAATCTTAAGAAGCGATAACAAAGGCTAAGATATCAGATTGTCCTGATCAGGCCGTTAGCCTGGTCAGGACAATCTTTTGTTTGCCGTTTGGCGGAAGGCCAGTTTTATCGCAATAGGAATAGTAGAATATAGACT
>DATMYJ010000319.1:0-5416 GCA_035561015.1 Desulfitobacteriaceae bacterium
GGAAAGGTCTCAGACGATGACTACTCACAAGATATTCAAGTTCAAATTAACAAACAAAAAAATACTCGATATCATACTTTGGTCAATTTTCCTGATGGTGCTGGCCGGGGTAATCTCTGTTTTGGGTTTATTTGGCTATGCCGCAATAGGCATGCCGGCATTTGATACGGAAAAATTATATGGATCCAATAATACTATACTCTATGCTGAGAATGAAGAGGTCTTAGCAAGCCTGCATGCCGGGGAGAACCGTACTGATGTCAAATTGGCAAAAGTACCGGCCCAATTGGTGGATGCCTTCATTGCAACTGAGGATAGGGAATTCTACCAGCACCATGGGATTAATATCCTGGGTATTGTCCGTGCCGGATTTATAAACATTAAATCAGGTGATTTAACCGCTCAGGGGGCCAGTACCATTACCCAACAATTGGTCAGAATTACTTATTTATCTTCCGACAAGAAGGTACTGAGAAAGCTCCGGGAGATAATGATGGCCTTTGAACTGGAAAGGAATTACTCCAAAGATGAAATTTTGGCAATGTATATGAATAAAGTCTACTTTGGGGCAGGAGCTTATGGAGTACAAGCTGCTTCTAACACTTATTTTGATAAAGATGTCAGTCAGCTGAACTTGGCGGAATCTGCCCTGATTGCCGGACTGGTGCAGAGTCCCAACAATTATAACCCGTTTCTTAATCCGGATAAGGCTCTGGAACGCCGAAAAATTGTCCTGGAGAGTATGGTGAGCTCAGGTTATCTCGATGAGGCTGCTGCTAAAGAGGCCTCTGACACTCCTCTTCAACTAGTCAATACTCCACCTGCAAACACCCAATACGGCTATTTCAAGGATGCAGTTATTGAAGAGGCTATTCAGGTTCTGGCAGGCATTCCAGGCTATGAAGATTCGGAAAATGCAGTCTATACCGCAGGCCTGAAAATCTATACCACCATTAATCCAACTTTACAGGCTTACGCTGAAGAATATTGCCAAAATGCAGACAACTTTCCACCTGGCGTCATAGATGGACAAAAAGTACAAGTGGCAATGGCTTTACTTGAACACGAAAGCGGCGCGGTCAAAGCTGTCATTGGGGGCAGAGAGTATCTGAAGGCGCGGGGGTTTAACCGGGCTACCAACGCCTATCGTCAGCCTGGTTCAGCCATTAAGCCAATAACTGTTTATACTACAGCTCTGGAAAAGGGTATTTCACCTTATACCAAACTCAATGATGCCCCGATTTCCTATCAAGGGGCCAGCGGGACTTGGACGCCAAAGAACTATGATGGCAGGTATCGTGGTTATATAAGCATGCAGACCGCTATTAAATATTCCATAAACACTTATGCAGTACAGCTTATGGACAAGGTTGGTGTCCGCTCCGGTTTTGAGACTGGTAAGGCAATGGGTTTGAGTCTGGTGGACGGTCCGGGCGAGAACGATCTCAATCTCGCCTCCTTGGCCTTGGGTGGTTTGACCAAGGGGGTTACCCCACTCCAGATGGCTGGCGCTTACTGCACTTTTGGAAATACCGGTATGTATAATAAGCCTCATTTTATTGAAAAGATTGTGGACAGCAAAGGGGTTGCAATATATAAATTCCCCCATGACCCGCAGCGGGTAATGACAGAGGAAACTGCCACTTTAATGAATAATATGCTGCGGGATGTTGTCCTCTCAGGAACAGGAACCTCGGCAAAAGTACCCGGTGTGCCAACTGCAGGTAAAACCGGTACTACTGAAGATTTGACCGATATCTGGTTCTGTGGGGTCACCCCGCTCTATTCCTGCGCGGTCTGGATAGGCTATGATAACCAGAGCAATAAGATGGTCAATGTTGCCGGCGGCGGTTATCCGGCCTTGATGTTTAAAGCTATGATGCAAAATGCCCACCAGTCTGATAATACCAATTATAACCAGTTTACAGCTGACCTTTATAATAAATTCAATGAGTATACCAAGAAACAATATGCGCAAGGAGCGGGATAAGAATCGGTCAATCTCAGAAAATAATAGTGTCAAATAGCACACGTACTAAAGCTAACAAAAAATAGATCCTCATGTTATGGATGAAGGCTGGTGTACAGACAAGTCTTTATAACCAGGGAATCTTGTCCAAATAATCACCCCTGAGAATAGGGATGAGTTGGGATTTTAGCGGCTCAGGAACATCATCCAGCTTTAGGTTATCGATACTCAGTATGTCAACTGTGTCCAGTTTCAGTTTTTCGGCCAGTTCCTTGGCAGTAAGACATTGGTTTTTTCGCAGTTCTTTTACCGTCTGTTTTAATATTTTTGATCTAAAAAACAAGATACTCCCTCCTGCTGGAATTTTCGACACGGCGGGAGGAAACCCTTTTTAACAAAGATAAATTTCGTTACAGAGAGTGCGGCAACAATAATGCTATTGCATTGCTTATTTGTATGATATCTTCCGTTCATTGGGGGGCCTGCATGATGAACCGGAGTGCTATGCTGAGCCGGAATGGCCTACGCCAAAGAACAGGGTGTGCCTATCGTGAACTACGGCTTGCTGATTGCCTATGTACAGGGAATATCGCCCAGAGCTTTGGAACCTTCTCCTAGGCGAAGTTGATTTGGGATGAAGAATTTGCAAAGGGATGTTGTATGTGAGTGATAACAGGGAGAGATATATCAGTCAGCTCAAGCTGCTGGAGCAAGAACTTCTGGAGAGCAGGAAGAGAATTGATAAGGGAAGCGATCAGATACAGAGACTTCTGACATACCTGCGTCAGAACGATACCGGGGGCCCGGAAATCACTTCCTTCGTGATTGAGGAATGCATGAAGATTAGTGAGAGCAAACTGGGATTCTTCGGATTCATCGATGATGATGAAACAGCAATGACGGCACACATATGGTGTGAACAGACGATGAAAATGTGCGCAATTGACAATAAACCGGTGAAATTTCCTTTAATGGCTGCCGGTATCTGGGCCGAGTCGATAAGAACAAAAAAGTTGTTTGTTGATAATGACTTCAAGAAATACGACCCGCGGAAGAAGGGTTACCCTGAGGGGCATGTGCATATAGAACGTTATGTCAGTATCCCGGTTATCAGGGATAACAAGGTTGTTGCTGTCCTGGGTCTTGCTAACAAGAAGCAGGATTATACTGACGATGACTTCGTTCATCTCAGTTTGTTTATTGAAAATGTATGGGTTTTATTTAAAAAGAAAGAAGCGGAGGTGGCCTTAATCCGAAGCGAAGCCTATTTTCGCTCGCTGATTGAGAACGCTTCAGATGTCATTATGATTCTTGATGCCGATGGCGTCATCCAATACAACAGCACTTCTGTAGAAAATGTCTTGGGCTACAGGCAGTCAGAACTTATCAGCCGCAAAATATTTGAATTCGTCCATCCAGACGACTTCTCTGCTGTGAACAATATCTTCAAATCCCTTAAACAGGAATTAGACTTGACCAGGTCACTGGAGCTGCGCTTTCTGGATAGAGCCGGTTCCTGGCGTTATCTGGAGGTAACCGGCAAGAATCTGTTGAAAAATGATATTGTAAGAGGGATTATCATTAATTCCCATGACATCTCTGCACGCAAGGATGCGGAGATTGAACTGGAGATGTCTCTGCAGAAACTCAAGAAACAGCACGAGCAGCTGAAGTTGGCCCAGTTACAACTTGTTGAGTCTGAGAAAATGGCCGGACTGGGAACTCTCGTTGCCGGAGTTGCCCATGAGATAAATAACCCGACCAATTATGTTTATTTAAGCTCGAAAACACTGGAAAAGGATATCGGGAAATTCGAGCAAGATTTATTGGACTTGTTATCCGACAACGGCGAGGAGATAATCTGCTTCCTTGAAGATACCTTTACCCGCTTCAGGCAGTCAATGCAATATGTTACAGAAGGAAGCAACCGGATCAAGACGATTGTCGAGGACTTAAGGACTTTTTCCAGACTGGACGAAGCCGAAAAGAAAGAAATATCGATTTCAGAGGCCTTGGAATCGACGCTGAGGCTGGTCAAAACACAATACAATAACCAGGTTGAATTTAGTACTATCCTGAAAATAGAAAGAAATGTTGAGTGCTACCCTGCCAAGATCAACCAGGTTTTCATGAATATTATCGTTAATGCCTGTCAGGCAATTTGCAGAAAACAATTAGAAACAAACGATAAAACTCCGGGAAAGCTAATAATTTCTGCCGAGGATTCTGGAAAAGAGCTAAGGATATCTTTTGCGGATAACGGTTCCGGCATGTCGGAGGAAGTGCGGGCCAGAGCATTTGAGCCTTTCTTTACGACCAAAACGATCGGTGAGGGAACAGGCCTTGGCTTATCAATTTCCTATGCTATTGTTCAGGAACACAAAGGACAAATTGAGATTGCCTCGCAATCCGGCGAAGGGACAACAGTAACAATCAGTATCCCGAAATAATGGATTGTTTTTCCGGAATATTGCTGAAACGGACAAGAAAGGTAGTTCCCTGAGAACTTGTTTGTATATTTATGGCAGCATTATGTCGGGCAGCAATGCTGTAACATTCGGCAAGGCCTAAACCTGTGCTTTTATCTTTGGTAGTGAAAAAAGGTGTGCCTATTTTCTCCAAAATTTCATCACTAATCCCGCAACCATGGTCCTGGACCGTTAATACCACTCCATTAATATCTGTGAATGTGCTTATTGTCAGCTTCCCGCCGGAATACATCGCTTCCAATCCGTTATTGACAAGATTGATGATTAACTGGCGAATTTCTTTTTTGTCGAGCAGTAAATTCGGAATTTCTGCCAATTTTACTTGAATATGCTTGTCTGAGTACATGGCAACTGCCTGAATTAACGGAAACAAGGAATCTATGATGACATTAAGGTTTTGTGCCTTTAGATCTATAGCCTTGTTCCGGGCCAAGGACAGGTATTCCGTGATTATTGAGTTGGCCCTGTCCAGTTCCCTGATCATAAGATCATATTGTTCCCTGTCTTGGGCATATTCCTTCTTGTTTTCCTGAATCTGCAAAAAACCACGAACAGTGGTCATCGGGTTTCTGACTTCGTGAGCTATGCCGGCAGCCATTTCCCCGATCAGATTCAGCCGGTCGAGACGGGCAATTTCCTTTTCCATTTGCTTGTGAGCGGTGATGTCTATCATTGATGCTACACTTGTTTGCGTATTCGGAATTATGGCAATGGTCATTAGCATATTTATTATCTTTCCTTGCCAATCAATAAAGCGCAATTCATAATTTCCGGGAACTTCATTCGTATCAATGCATCTCGGATAATGAAATTCCTTAATATTCATAAAATCTTCATCCACAATGAATTCCCGCATCTTTTTCTTTCCGTTTATTTCTTCCCTGGAATAATCGGAAATTCTGCAGAATTCTTTGTTGACAAGGGATATGGTTGTGTCTTCCTCAAGGATTACCGTGGC
>DATMYJ010000320.1:0-11693 GCA_035561015.1 Desulfitobacteriaceae bacterium
GATACAGACAAAATATAGATTAAAGAAATCAAAGAAGACCGAAGGTTAATTTAATTGAATGGGAGGCAATTATCTTGGAAAAAACAGTTATTGTCAGTGCAGCACGTACACCTTTTGGTAAGTTGCTGGGAACCTTGGAATCATTTAAAGCCAAAGATTTAGGCGGAATTGCAATTAAGGAAGCTGTAAAACGTGCCGGTATTCCTGGTGAGTCCATTGACCACGTTATTTTTGGTCATGTTCTGCAAGGTGGTCAAGGACAGGTACCGTCCAGACAAGCTACCCGTGCGGCAGGTCTTCCCTGGGAAGTACCATCCATTACTGTAAACAAAGTATGTTCCTCCGGAATAATCACTATAGCCCTGGCTGACCAAGCGATCCGTTGTGGAGATTATCAGATCATGGTGGCCGGTGGCATGGAAAGCATGAGCAACGCTCCTTACTTTGTTGACGGCGCTCGCAAAGGTCTGCGCATGAATAATACAGAATTTGTGGATTTATGTGTTCATGACGGCCTGTGGGATGCTTTTTACGATCGCCACATGGCGGTTCACGGCAGTGAAGTAGCAAAAGAATACGGTATCAGCAGAGAAGAACAGGATGAATGGGCCTTACGCAGTCAAATGCTGGCTGCTGACGCCATGAAGGCCGGAAGATTAAAAGAAGAAATCGTGCCAGTAGTAATTCCTCAGAAAAAAGGCGATCCCAAAATTATCGATACTGACGAAGGACCTCGCGCTGACACCACAATAGAAGGGTTAGCCAAATTGCCGGCACTCTTTGTTAAAGATGGCACTGTAACAGCAGGAAATGCCCCTGGCGTTAATGATGGTGCAGGTGCTTTAGTCTTAATGTCGGAATCAAAAGCAAAAGAATTAGGACTTAAACCTTTGGCAACTATTTTGGGTCATGCTATGGTATCACAGGAAGCAAAATATATCCCTACTGTTCCTGGCTTGTCATCCATGAAACTTCTGAAAAAGCTCAATATGACCTTTGATGACGTTGACCTGATTGAGGCCAATGAAGCTTTCGCAGCTGTTGCCTTGGTTAGCGGAAAAATCACAGGTTGGGATCCCAAGAAAGTTAACGTCAACGGCGGCGCAATTGCTTTCGGTCATCCCATCGGAGCCAGCGGTGCCAGAATCGTTATGACACTGGTCAATGAGTTGAGACGCCGCGGCGGTGGCAAGGGTATAGCCTGTATTTGCAGCGGTGCTGCTCAAGGCGATGCCATGATGGTAAGTGTCGAATAGATTAGGGTCCGATAAAATCATTATCGATAAGATTTATAAGATTTCGGAGGAATGAAAATGGCAATTAAGAAAATAATGGTTGTTGGCGCAGGTCAAATGGGTGGCGGAATTGCCCAGGTGGCAGCTCAGGCTGGATATGATGTTTTACTGAACGATATCAAACAGGAATTTGTTGACAAAGGCCTAGCCGTAATGGCCGGCAACTTGGAACGCAATGTTTCCAAGGGTAAAATGACTGCCGAAGAAAAAGCCGCAATATTGGGCAGAATCAAATCTTCAATCAGCCTCGAAGATGCCAAAGATGTCGATCTGGTTATTGAAGCTGCTGTCGAAAACATGCAGATTAAAGCACAGATCTTTAAGACTCTTGACGAAGTTGCTCCGGCTCATTGCATTTTGTCAACTAATACATCGTCACTGCCCATCACTGAAATTGCTGCCTTTACCAAGAGGCCGGAGAAATTCATCGGCATGCACTTTATGAATCCTGTTCCGGTCATGAAACTGGTAGAAATCATTCGCGGACTGGCTACTACTGATGAAGTATATAAAATAATTGAAGATATGAGCATCAAGATGGGGAAAATACCCGTTGAGGTTAATGATTTCCCTGGCTTTATTTCCAACCGTGTTCTGATGCCTATGCTTAATGAAGCAATCTACACAGTCTTTGAAGGTGTAGCTGCTCCGGAAGCAGTTGACAATGTAATGAAATTAGGCATGAACCATCCTATGGGTCCGTTACAATTGGCTGACTTCATCGGACTGGATACCTGTTTGGCAATTATGGAAACTCTCTATGCCGGATTCGGAGATTCCAAATATCGTCCTTGTCCGCTATTACGTAAATATGTTAAAGCCGGATGGCTTGGTAAAAAAGTAGGCAAAGGCTTCTACAATTATAGTTAAAAATATATAGAGATCTATGGACTGGATTTCACAAATTCAGTCCATTTTAAAAGTCCATTTTCGTAATATTCGGTCTGCTTTCGACGCACTCGAAAGTATAGGGGGAAATAGGGATGTACGTAGCAGGTATAGATATCGGATCAATGACCAGTAAAGCAGTGATATTATCTACTGAGGGTAACGTACTTTCTTATGCCGTGATATTAACCGGAATCGGGGGAAAAGATATAGCCCAAAAGGTTCTGAATATAGCATTGGAAAAGGCTAAACTGACTCAGGATCAGATTGAGTACGTGGTTGCTACAGGATACGGAAGAATCAATGTACCATTCAAGGACAAGCAGGTAACCGAGATTACCTGTCATGCCCGAGGTGTAAGACATTTGTTCCCGGAGGTTTCTTATATAATTGATATCGGTGGACAGGATAGTAAAGTAATTCGGCTGGGACCTAACGGTGAAGTGCAGGATTTTGCTATGAATGACAAATGTGCTGCCGGCACCGGAAGATTTCTGGCAGTGATGGCAGATGTTCTCAATGTTGCACTTGGTGACATGGGACCTATATCTTTGCAAGCAAAGGACACGGCGGTTATCAGCAGTACATGCACTGTGTTTGCTGAGAGCGAAGTAGTTTCCAGGATTGCGGAAGGAACACCGGCACCTGATATTATTGCCGGCTTGAATAAGGCGGTAGCAGAACGTGTCTATGCCTTGCTGAGAACCAAAATGATACCTCAGGTAAAGGTTAAAGAAGGAAATATAGTTTTAACTGGCGGGGTAGCAAAAAATATTGGTGTTGCCAGGGCTCTGGAAGAAAAGATAGGTGTTCCCTTGCTGATTCCTGAACAACCTCAGCTGACAGGAGCCTTGGGAGCAGCATTAATTGCTATTGACAATCTACTGAATAAGAAAAAAGAGATTGCAAAATAAATAGCGTCATTAGTGACAGACAGAATGAACAGCAGAATAAGGATTGCAGAAAAAAGAGAAACTGAACCTAGGGAATAAGTAATAGCTAAATAAGTATGTCATAAAATAAAAGGGAGGATGAGTACTGTGTTAGAAGCAATATCACAGTTATCAAAATCTTATAGCCGTTGGCCTAATCAGTCTAATGCTGTCAAACAGTGGAAGAATGATGGAAAAAAGGTATTCGGCTACATGTGCAGTTATGTACCTGAAGAACTGCTGTTTGCCGGAGGAATTTTGCCAATCAAGTTTTTGGGAGACAGTATTCCTGTAGTTGAAGCAAATCAATATCATACCGTATTTATGTGTTATTTTGCCCGGACTATTTTGGAAATGGGACTACAAAATGAATTAAGCAGCCTTGATGGGATGATCGGCGCCTACTCCTGTGAGGGTGGCTGTGATATATTCCAGATTATAGCTGAGACTGCCAAGCCGTCTTATTACCAATTTATCACCTTACCTCATGATAACAAGGGTGAGAAGAAAGAATTAGCTGCCGAGTTTTTGATTGAGGAATTCAAGGTTGTCAAGCGCTCTCTGGAAGAATACCTCGGACGGGAAATAACGGCTGCTGAAATGCAAAAGTCCATAGAAGTGTATAATGAAAACCGCAGCTTACTGCGCCAGGTTTATGATGCCAGAGGAAATGTTGAACGGCCGGGATTCACCGGAACTGAGGTCGCAGAAATCATGAATTGGGTGGTAGAGGTTCCCAAGGACGAGGCTAACATCAAGCTGAAGTCTTTGCTGGAAGAGGCTGCCAAAAGACAACTGCCGGCCGTTACTGGTCCGCGTATTCATATTTCAGGAACTCTCTTCCTTGACACCGAAATATTCCAACTGATTGAAGAATTAGGTGGCATGGTTGTTTCCGATGATCTCTGTATGGGCAGTCGCTATTTCTGGGATGATATCAAGATGCCGGAAACACCGACAGCAGATAACCTGCTCGAGGCTATAGCTATGCAAAAACTGGAAAAAGTACCATGCTCATGTTTGTGTTCAGAGAAGGTCGCTGAAGACCGGCTGGAACACATCAAGAAACTTATAGATAAATACCAGGTAAATGCTGTAATTTTTGCTGTGCACAAATGGTGTGATTCTCACGCCATGGATCGTCCTTTTATGATCAAACAGCTTCAGGATCTGGGATTACCTGTGCTTTCATTTGAAGTGGAAAGAACTATCGGTGATGCCCAGGCTAGAACCAGAATCGAAAGTTTTCTTGAGATGATTGGGGGGGATTCGCGTGTCACAGGTTAAGACAGATAAATCTGTAAAGTCAATTGCAGCAACCAAACTGGTTTATCCGATGGTTAAGGAATATTATGCGGAAGCCAATAAGGTTGCCCAGGATCACAGCAAAAAAGTATGTTATGTAACAGGAGCAGGATTGGTAGATTTGTGCTGGGTTTACGATAACGTACTCCCGGTTTTTCCGGAGAACTTCAATGCCGCCTGTGCCGCCAAGCAAATGACCCCTCCTTTACTGGAGGTTGCTGAAGGCGCCGGTTATGCCAGAGAACTTTGCGGTTATTTCCGCAATACTACCGGTTACTTGCTGGAAGGCAAAGACAGAAAAGATGTCGCCTATCCGGGTGGGGGTTTGCCGATTCCGGACTTCATGTTAGCAGACAGTGGTTCCTGCTACTTCCATCTGAAATGGTGGAGAGAAACCGAGCGTATTTTCGGTTACAAAATTCCATGTTATTTAATTGACGTTCCCTACATTCCGCCGCGCATGACGCTTGATGTTCTGGAACAGCATTATCTGGACTATACTGTCAAGCAAATCAAGGGTGCCCTGGAGTTTATCGGCAATGCTACCGGACAGAAACTGAATGAAGATAAACTCAGAGAGGTTGTCAGACTTTCCGGGGAAGCCTCGGAACTGTTTGAAGAAATGCAGAATTTAAGAAAAGCTGTACCTTCTCCTATGGGTTCGGAAGATGCTTTATCCTGCCTGATGCCCCTGGTGCAATGGGCAGGTACCCAACAGGCCGTTGATTTTGCCCGCAGTCTGCGGGACGAGGTCAAGGACCGTGTTGATAAAGGTATCGGGGTGCTTCCCGGAGAAGAAAAACTGCGGATCTTATTTGACAATATTCCCCCCTGGTTTACGCTTGGTCTGTTTAACTATTTACACAAATTTGATGCTGTTAGTGTCATTGAATCCTACACGTACTTCTTCCATTACAGCAAGGGTAAGATGGATCCGGATAAGCCTTATGAAAGTTTAGCCCGTAAATACCTTTACGGCTGCTGGTTCATGACTTCAGTGCGGGAAACCGTGAATTCTTTGATTGCCCGCAAAGCTATCGATTATAAGGTTGATGGAATCATCAGTTACGCACTGTATGGATGTAAAATTGCCACAGGATTCCTGCCCTACCAAGCAAAAATCATGCAGGAAAAGTATAATATCCCCACTCTGCTTTTAGAAGGGGATATGGTAGATCCGCGTGATTATGCCGATGGTCCAGTCAAGAATCGTGTTGATGCCTTTATGGAAATGTTGCTGGAACGTAAAAAACAAAAACGCTAAGTGCTAGTATCGAAAGGAGAAATTTCTAAGATGGCAAAAACCAAGACTATGGACGGCTGTGAAGCCGCCGCTTATGCATCATATGCGTTTACTGAGGTTGCATGTATCTTCCCGATTACTCCCTCCTCACCGATGGCTGAGTTTGTTGATGAGTGGTCAGCCAATGGCAAAACCAATTTATTCGGACAAACTGTAAAGGTATCCCAATTGCAATCTGAAGCCGGTGCAGCCGGATCAGTGCATGGTTCCCTGCAAGCAGGAGCCCTGACTACTACCTATACTGCATCTCAAGGCTTACTTTTAATGATCCCTAATATGTATAAAATGGCTGGACAATTTTTACCGAGTGTATTCCATGTCTCAGCCCGTTCCCTGGCTACTCATGCCCTGAATATCTTTGGTGATCACAGTGATGTCATGTCAGTTCGCTCAACTGGTTATGCTCTGTTGGCATCCTCCAATGTTCAGGAAGCAATGGATCTGGGAATGGTTGCCCATCTGTGTGCTATTAAAGCCAGAATTCCTTTCCTCCATTTCTTTGACGGTTTCAGAACCTCCCACGAGATTCAAAAAATTGAACTCATCGACTATGATGACGTAGCTAAAATCGTTGACTGGCAGGCAATCCAGGATTTCCGTGATCGTTCCATGAATCCGGAGCGCCCGGTTGTCAGAGGAACCAACCAGAATGGCGATATTTTCTTCACCATGCGCGAAGCCTGCAATAAATTCTATGATGCAGTACCGGACGTTGTCGAAGATTATATGAAGAAGATGGAAGGAATCACCGGCAGACCATATAATCTCTTTGACTATTACGGAGCCCCTGATGCTGAGAATATCATCATTGCCATGGGTTCTGTTAATGATACTATCGAAGAAACCATCGACTATCTGGCCAAAAATGGTGAAAAGGTGGGCTTATTGAAAGTTCGCTTATATCGTCCTTTCTCAGCTAAACATTTCTTAGCTGCTTTGCCTAAGTCTGTCAAGAAGATTGCTGTTTTGGATAGAGTCAAGGAACCAGGTGCTCTATGCGAACCTCTTTATCAGGATGTAACTAAAATTTTCTATGACACCGATATGAAACCTCTTATCGTAGGCGGAAGATACGGACTGGGCTCCAAGGATGTTACTCCTGTTCAAATCAAGGCTGTCTATGACAACCTGAAGCATGCTGAACCCAAGAATAATTTCACCATCGGCATTATCGACGATGTTACCAATACCTCTCTGCCTGAAGGCGAAGTAATTGAAACTTCTCCGGAAGGAACCATCAACTGTAAATTCTTCGGTATCGGTGCTGACGGAACTGTCGGAGCCAATAAAGAAGCCATCAAAATTATCGGTGAAAACACCGATATGTATGCCCAGGCTTATTTCCAATATGACAGTAAAAAATCTGGCGGCGTAACAATTTCTCACCTCCGCTTTGGTAAGAAACTGATCAAATCGCCGTATTATGTAGTAACTGCTGACTATATTGCTTGTCATAACCCGGCCTATGTTGGCCATATTGACCTGACTGCCGGCTTGAAGAAAAACGGAACCTTCCTCTTGAATTGCCAATGGACCCCAGAAGAACTGGAAGAAAAACTCCCCGGCGCCATGAAGAGTTATCTGGCTAAAAACAACATCAACTTCTATACGATTGATGCTGTGGATATCGCCCAGAAAGTCGGCTTGGGCGGCAGAATCAATATGATCTGTCAGGCTGCTTTCTTTGTCCTGTCAAAAGTTATTCCAGTGGACGAAGCTATTGGCTTACTGAAAGATTCAGTGGTCAAAGCTTATGGTAAAAAAGGTCCGGCTATTGTGGAAATGAACCACAAGGCTATTGACGCTGCGATTGGTGCGATTGTTAAAATTGATGTACCAGCCACTTGGGCATCAGCTGTTGATGTTAAGACCGTAAAAGAAGAACCTGACTTCATTAAGAATATCCTCAGGCCAATCAGCAAAATGGATGGCGATTCCCTGCCGGTCAGCGCTTTCAATGGTATCGAAGACGGATCTCATCCGCTGGGAACAGCTGCCTATGAAAAACGTGGTATTGCTGTAAATGTACCGGAATGGATCCTGGAAAATTGTATCCAATGTAACCAATGTTCCATGGTTTGTCCGCATGCTGCAATCAGACCGTTCTTGCTCGATGACTGTGAAGTCAAGAATGTTCCGGCTACCTTTGCCCATAAGAAAGCCATTGGCAAGGGTCTGGAAGGACTGGAATACCGCATTCAGGTAACTCCGCTGGATTGCACAGGCTGCACCAACTGCGTCACTATCTGCCCGGCCAAGGAAAAGGCTCTGGTTATGAAACCGGCAACAGAACAAGTAGAACAACAAGCCGCAAATTGGGATTTTGCTGTAACTTTAACTGACAAATCCAAGCGCATTGAATTAAACAGTGTCAAGAATTCCCAATTCTCACAACCATTATTTGAATTCAACGGTGCCTGCCCCGGCTGCGGTGAAACCCCGTACCTTAAACTCGTTACTCAATTGTTTGGCGATCGCCTGATGATGGCCAATGCTACTGGCTGTTCTTCCATTTACTGTGCTGCCTATGGTTCAGTTCCGTTCTGCACCAACGCCGAAGGCAAAGGCCCGACTTGGGCAAACTCCCTCTTCGAAGACAGCGCCGAGTTTGGTTATGGATTGTATCTGGGCGTCAAACAAATCAGAGAAAAGCTTGCCGACCTGATGACTCAAATCCAGGATGCTCCGGTCAGCGATGCCCTGAAAGCCGCTTGTAAAGAATGGATTGCCAATATGCTCGATGCCGAAGGCTCCAAAGCTGCCAGCGCTAAAGTTCTGGCTGCTATCGCTGAAGACAAATCCGGCAACGAACTGGCCAAAGAAATCCTCGTTAAGAAAGATTATCTGATCAAGAAGTCAAATTGGGCTAATGGCGGCGACGGCTGGGCTTATGATATCGGTTACGGCGGTGTTGACCATGTTCTGGCCTCCGGCGAAGATATCAATATTCTTGTTCTCGATACCGAAGTTTATTCCAATACTGGTGGTCAAGCATCCAAATCGACCCCGACCGGTGCTATTGCTAAATTCCAGGCTGCTGGTAAGAAGATCCGCAAGAAAGATCTCGGCATGATGGCTATGAGTTATGGCTATGTTTATGTGGCACAAATCAGTATGGGGGCTGACATGAATCAGGCTCTCAAGGCTATCAAGGAAGCTGAAGCTTATCCGGGACCTTCCCTGGTAATTGCTTATTCACCTTGTATTAACCAAGGACTTAAAGCCGGTATGGAAAACAGTCTCCTGGAAGCTAAGAAAGCTGTTGAAGCAGGATACTGGCATATGTACCGTTACAATCCACTGCTGGAAGAAGAAGGCAAGAATCCGTTTATTCTCGATTCCAAAGAGCCAACCGGTTCCTTCAGAGACTTCATCATGGGTGAAGTTCGTTACAACTCCCTGAAAGCCCTCTTCCCGGCACATGCTGAAGAACTCTATGTGAAAGCAGAAGCAGATGCCAAGCGCAGATATCAAACCTACAAGACTATGGCAGGCAAATAAGAATAACCTATCTGTTTAGAAGCTGACAGAAAACAATATCAGATGAAGTTAAAGATAAGACATAGAAAGAGCATCAGATAAGGTAAGAGACGTAAGATGTCAGTTATCTGTTATTAAAGTGAAAAGCCGCCTCTGAAAACGGTGATCCGTTCTCAGGGGCGGCTTTGTTATGCTTTGTTGTCTTTATTATTACTGACAGGCTATTTCTTTGGCAGCCTGCTCCATGGTCAGTTCACCTTATCGTTATCGTTCACCTCATCTTTATAGTCTGCCTCATTATCATCATCTACAACTTCGTTAATATCTGCCTCATTGTTATCATCGTCAGGTCGATTTTCTTGTTTACTTCCTGGTTCTGAACAGGCACCTTCCCATTTAGTCACTGCTTCAGCAAGGTTGTTCTCCTGGTTGCTGATTTTATCTGTTCTTGGCTGGCTTTTTCTGGCCACTCCTGTAACCAGGACATCTATGGCAAGTACGTTAAAACCGGTATGGCTTTCCACAACCTCCTTCACCTTGGCCTGAATATTGCGTGAAAGGGCAGTTAGTATTTGACCATACTCGGCAGTATACTGGATAAACAGGATAGTGTTGCCTTGCTCGGAAAATACCTGGTTTTTTCCGGGAGCCTTGACGCCGGGGAATTTGATTAAGACCCATTTGATAATATCGTTGAGAGCCTTATCAGAAATCATTATTTTCCCCAGATAAGAAAAAGTCGGGCGGATCACAGACTGTTCAAATACTCTTTGTTTGGCGGTATTCTGGCCGTGCAAAATAACCTGCACTTTCTCGATAAGGGCATTGGGAAAGTTCTGCTCCACCTCGACTGAGGGCGCAGGTACAACATGTTTTCCCAGTTGTTTGCGAAAATATTTAGCTGTGGTTATCTCTTCGGAGGTAGCCAGGTCTTCGATATTCACAACCTTAGCCGGCTTTGGCAAGGACAGACGCTGACAGATCCTTTCTATCATCCCCCGGGAAGTTCCCAAAATTAAGATTCTTTCCGGCTGCAGGACAGCTATGGTTTCTGCTGCCTTGTTTCGGTGCTGCGCGTCGGTAAACAAAGCGGTTTTAATGGCGCCAATCTTGGTCGTCTGATTCTTGGCTGATATGCCATCTATTATCCGGCCTTCCTGGATGATAAGCCCGTCATCAATAATCAGGTTTGCTTTGATGTCATTGGCAAAGGCCAGGGCTCGGTGGCTTTTGCCGGAACCGCTGGGTCCAACCAGGGCAATAGTTTCCAAACTATATCCTCCTAGATAATTTCTCCTATAGGACTATATCAGGGCTATATCGATAATATCACAAATTGTTCAATAATTGCTATCAATGATATCAAATAATGTGATAAGATATCGGTGATTGGATTAATATGACTCAGAGGAGGAATGACAATGGGCGCTAAATTTCCAGTGTCACTTCTTGAAATACCGACACCCTTTGATGTTGGACCTGTAAATGCCTATCTTATCGAGGCTGAGCCACTGACCTTGGTGGATCCAGGTCCACAGACCCCTGAGGCTGAGAGCGCGCTGCATGCCGGCCTCCGCACACTCGGATACTGCATGCAGGATATCAAACGGATCTTTATCACTCATGGCCATTATGACCATTCCGGCCTGGCAGGGAGAATCGCCGGGTTATCTGGAGCCGCGGTGTATATTAACCCTCTGGAAGCTTTGAGTCTGGCCGGCTGGGTAAACCTGATCATACGCAAATCTGCTATTTTTAAGACCGGGGGGATTCCCACTCAGGTTTTTGATGAGGTTGTTGCCATGGCTCAGATGAGCGATACTCTGGTAAAAACACTGGAAGACTTTATCCCCTTATGCGGAGGTGAAGTGCTTCCTTTTGAAGATTTTGAACTGGAAGTACTCCATACTCCCGGACATGCTCCCGGCCATTTATGCCTTTTCCAAAGGGAAGAAAGAATCCTTCTGGCAGGAGATATGCTTCTGGCCGACATTACGCCCAATCCATTCCTGGAACTGGACCAGGCAGCTCAGGACGGCCGCCTAAAGAGTCTGAAACTATATATAGACAGTCTAAATTTACTGGAAAGATTACCGATCAATGAGGTGCTCCCCGGACATGGCCGCATAATCAAGGATCACAGGAAACGGATTACTGAAATTAAGGAACACCATCTATTGCGTTCGCGAAAAATTGCCGGGATGCTTGATTCCAAATTTCTGTCACCATATCAGCTGGCAATGGAACTGTATCAGGATTTGGATGCGTTTAACAGCCTGTTGGGAGTTTCGGAGGTCTGGGGTCATCTTGATATCCTGCAGGATGAAGGAATTATCGAGCGAAGGCTGGAAGAAGGCATTTACCGTTTTCAAACAATTTCAGCTAATTCATGCTCTGATCCTATCCACTGATATAAGTTGGTATAAATCAGAATCCTGGATTTGATTCATCATATTATGGCCAAACTATTTACTCTTTGTCAGTTGCAGA
>DATMYJ010000321.1:0-2085 GCA_035561015.1 Desulfitobacteriaceae bacterium
ACTCCATTTATAGGCATAAATTTTTTTATATATAGCAAAAATTGGTTGCCGAGCAACAAAAATATTCATCCTTATCCTCTAAACCTAGATAATTCTTTTATCCAATACCCTATATTGGAGTGCTTCAGCTATATGTTCAGAAGATATTTCCGAAAAGTCAGCCAAATCGGCAATTGTCCTGGCAACTCTTAAAATACGGTCATAAGCCCTGGCACTTAGATTTTGACTATTGAATACCCTTCGCAACAGTGATTCTCCTGGCAAGCTTAATTGACACCATTTTTCGGTTTCTTGAGGAGACATTTCAGCATTAGTCTTTGTTGAACCCAAACGTTTCCATTGCCGTGCCCTTGCCTGTTTGACTCTGTTTTTAACAGTTATAGTAGTTTCCACTCCCTTTACCAGCTTTAACTCTTCATAAGCTAAACGGGGAACTTCAATATGTAAATCGAAGCGATCCAATAAAGGACCGGATATTTTACGGCGGTAATTATGGATCTGCAGAGGTGTACAGGCACATATCCTGCCGCCATCACCAAAATAGCCGCAGGGACAGGGATTCATGCCAGCCACCACACTTATGCGGGCAGGATAGCAGACACTGCCCATTTGGCGCGTTATGACAATAGAGCGATCTTCCAGAGGCTGACGTAAAGATTCCAGGACCACCCGGGAAAACTCCGGCAATTCATCCAGGAAAAGCACACCATGATTAGCCAGGCTCAGCTCGCCTGGTTTCAGATCCCGGCCTCCGCCGATTATTCCAGCAACCGTAGCTGAATGATGAGGTTTTCGGAAAGGCCGTTCCTCAATAAGTCTGCCTCTTTGGCCCAATAACCCGGCAATGCTGTAGAGTTGGGTCACTTCCATGCTCTCTTCTCTGCTTAAAGGAGGCAGAATTCCGGCATAAGCCTTGGCCATCAGCGTTTTACCCGAACCAGGTGGTCCAACCAATAAAATATTGTGACCACCGGAGGCAGCAATTTCTAAGGCACGTTTTGCCTGCTGCTGTCCGTGAATATTGGACCAATCAACCGTGGGCTGTTGTTCCTCTTCTCTGGGTTGCTGGCCTTCCTGCCAGTCAATAAAAGGTTTCCTGCCCTCCAAAGAGGATATCAGATTCTCCAGGTTCAAGGAGCAATAACTTGCAATCCCACTCACAAGCCGGGCCTCCGGCAAATTTTCCGGAGGCACAAGAAAACAGGGAGCCTGTTTGTTAAAATTTTCATCTGGACTGGAACTCAGTTTGTTCAGTTCCACAGCCATTGCCAAAATTCCCGGGACCGGCCTTAGAAATCCTTCCAGCGACAGTTCGCCGCTGAGAACATACTTTTCACTGCCAGGAACAGTGCACTGCCCGGTAGCCAGCAGAATACCTGCCGCCATGGGCAAATCCAGACCCGAACCATCTTTGCGAAGATCGGCAGGAGCTAAATTCACGGTAACTCTTTGCAGAGGAAACTTAAAGCCAGAGTTTCTGAGGGCCGAGCGCACCCGTTCCCGGGCTTCCCGGACAGCAACGGCCGGCAGGCCAACTATCTCAAAAGCCGGCAGACCATTACTGACATCAACCTCGACTCTGACTAAATGAGCCTGAAGACCAACTACTGCCATACTGAAAACTGCTGCAAACATCCTTTATCCCCCATCCTGATATCCTGATCTCTAAATGCCGGACATCTGTCATCAGAAAATAGCCTGCAGCCAGTTACAAAAATGTATTTCCTCCTGCCAGCGCAAAGCCACAAGATCAAATCTTATTCTGGGCCAGACCTCATAACCTTGCTGCAGCAAATAATAGCCGGCGACAGACTGCAGACGCTGCCTTTTCACCCAGGTAATGCTTTCTTCGCCCCAGCCCCTAACAGCAGAACTCCTGGTCCGCACCTCGATAAAGACCAAATCATCCCGGTCCCGGGCAATAATATCGATTTCTCCTTTTGGACAGCGAAAATTTCTTTGCAAGATAATCAACCCTGCTTCGATAAGAATGCCGGCAGCATAATCTTCCCCAGCCCGACCGATATATTGTTTCTGGGATCTCCCCCCGGAGCTATCTTTGTTGATTTGTGCCATATTTTCTCC
>DATMYJ010000322.1:0-3941 GCA_035561015.1 Desulfitobacteriaceae bacterium
TACTATATCCAGGTAAGTTCGCAGAAAAGAGTCTGTAACAGAAATTGCCGAAATGAAGGTTTGATTTGCAAAGCCGAAAGGTTTGAGCGAAGCAAATGTGATTTAAAGTGAAGCTGTAACAGTTAATGAGTAAGCGGGCAAGCAGTGGATGAAGGTCTGGTAAGAAGATGGTATGGGAAACGGAAGTGGCCGGTAAAGTGAGGTTAGAAGTTGAGAAAGGTTCGTCGGAGCCTTATTATTTTTCCGTCTTTACATATTAAGGAAGATAAGGCATATTATTTATATCTTTGGAGGAGGAGAATGAAATGAAAAGCAATAATGGCAAAAGAAACCTCCGCTTCGTAATTATTCCCAAGGTAGTTCATCCCTGGTTTGATGAGGTTAATAAAGGTGCCCTGACTCAAGCTGTATTACTGGAAAAGCAACTGGGTATAAAAATAACAATTGATTATCTTGCACCTAAAACAGCCAGTATAACTAATCAGAATTCAATTCTTGAAAAGGCTGTGGCCATTGATCCTGATGGGATTGCGATTGATCCACTTGAAAACCTGGTAAACATGAAGGTTATTGCAGAAATCAAAAATAAGGGTATTCCTCTAATTGTCTTTGACTCTCCCTCGCCAGAAGCTGGGATAACGAGTGTTGGAAATAACTTTACCCAACAGGGAATAATTGCTGCTGAGCGTCTGGTCGGATTGATTGGAAAAAGAGGAAAGGTTGCTGTAATGCAAGGATTTCCAAGTGCACCGAATCATAAAGAGCGTTATGAAGCACAGATAGCGGTTTTAAAAAAGTATCCTGAGATAACAATTGTTGCTGGCGGTATTGACAATGATGACATCGATACAGCTAAGCAGCAAGCCGCATCTGTGCTTAAATCGAATCCTGATCTTAGTGGTTACTTGTGTTGCGATGCCTCCGGGCCTATAGGTATTGCATCAGCAATAAAGGAAGCCGGCAAAGCCGGCAAGGTAAAATTTGTAGGAATGGACGGAATTAAACCTATCCTCGAAGCAATTAAGGAGGGCGTGATAGAATCATCAGCTGCGACTATTCCAAGAATGCAGGGTTCCATGTCAATTTTGATGTTGTGGCAGGCTTCTTTAGGTGTTCAGATTCCACAAAGGATAGATACAGGTATAGATGTGATCACTCAGGAGAATGTGGATAGTTTCTTGTCTTAATCCTGAGTGATGCATAACCCACCAACTTCTTGTCTAAAATAAAAGTAAAATAATACCTCAGACTAAATAACAGAATCGGGAGGATAGGCAGCAGTATGTCCACTGATATGAATCCAGAGAAAGTAGACTTCCCGAGGAAAAACAAGTGGTTAGTAAGAATTGGGGTTTCCAGAGCACATGTTCATTTAAGCCAAAGGCATGTTGAGACATTGTTTGGCAAAGGTAACAGCTTAACTATTCAATGGGATTTGGGACAGGCTGGTCAATACGCTGCCAGAGAAACCGTTAATGTTGTTGGAATGAAGGGCGTACTTCAAAACGTGAGGATCATTGGTCCTGAGCGTTCTGAAACTCAAGTAGAAGTATCACGGACAGATACATTCATTTTGGGTATCGATGCCCCATTAAGAGATTCCGGTAACCTTGCTGGTACTCCGGGGGCCGTATTAATCGGACCAAAAGGTGTTGTGGTATTGGAACGAGGTTGTATTATCCCTAAATATCATATTCACATGCTGGCCAGGGAAGCAGAGGAGTTAGAAATAGTGAACTTGGATAAAGTTAGTGTTTTGATAATTGGAGAAAAAATCGTCGGCTACCATGATGTTATGGTACGCCTGGTTAAGGACGGAATTACTGAATTCCATATTGATACTGATGAAGCAAACGCGGCTTTTGTGGATACCGGGGATATTGCCATGATTGATCATAAAGATATTTTAACAAAAGATAATATTGGTAATCTTCTTGATGTAAATAGTGATCTTATCAAATTCACACAAGCTAAGTACCCGTTAGATCGTGACGTCCTGGATGGGATCAGTCTGCTGAAAACTGTTTTCGATTACCATGGCTCAGTTGAAAACAATATCATAAAAAAACTTCAGCAACCTGAAAGTATCAAGCCGAATAAGTACTACTTGTTTACGGCTTCGGAGAGAAACAAGATAATCGGAATTGCCAGTTTCTACTGGATCCCTGCCATAAATATGGCTTACCTTGAATATCTGGGGATTATGCCGGATTTTCAGAACCGGGGCATAGGCATCTTTTTGTTCCATAAAGTCATAGCGTTCCTGGAGAAAAACCATCCGGAAATTGAAGGTGTATTGCTTGAGGTGAGGCAAAACAAGGAAAGCATTGATGACCGTGAGCGATTTTTCTTAAACGCAGGGGCAATCTCAGTCGACAAATCTTTGTATCCCTCGGACAAAATAAAGAGCGGTCAACAAATTACCCTGATGTTTAAACCAGAAATCCATGAGGCGATTCTGAATTCCGTCACTATGGAAATTGCCTTACGCACCCTAAATCAGATTCTCTGATTAATATTGTAAATGACTGGGGGATTGGAGGTTACAGAATGAGAGACCAGTCATCCGCAAAACAGACTCATGCCAACATATTGACGCTCAATGGCGGCTCCTCGAGCATCAAATTCGCGCTGTACCAGGTGGGCGAACCGCTGAAACGAATGAATTACGGAAAGATCGATCGCATTGGCCTGAGTGGTACCAATCTTATATGCAGCGACTCCAGCGGAAATCAGCAGGAGAGTTACACTATCGCAGCCTCCGACCACAGGTCGGTAGTGAATTTTTTGATTGATTGGCTCGCAGAACAGGACGAATTCGCTGCGGTCGAAGCTCTGGGCCACCGCGTGGTACATGGGATGAAACATATTCAGCCCGAGATTGTCACACAAGAATTGTTAGATGAACTAAATTGCATCAGGCCATACGACCCGGATCATCTGCCCCTCGAGATCGAACTGATCGAGACGTTTCGCCAACGTCATCCGGAAATGCCCCAAGTAGCCTGTTTCGACACGGCTTTTCACCATACAATGCCGCGTGTAGCCAAACTACTTCCCATTCCGCGGCGTTTCGAAGCAAAGGGAGTGCAGCGATACGGTTTCCACGGTCTTTCTTACGCTTATCTGATGGAAGAACTTGCCCGTCTCGGTGACCCGGCGGCCTCGAACGGTCGTGTGATACTCGCCCATCTCGGCAGCGGCGCAAGTCTGGCTGCTGTGCGCAATGGTAAAAGCATTGACACAAGCATGGGCTTCACCCCGACAGCGGGCTTAATGATGAGCACGCGTTCTGGCGATTTGGATCCTGGTCTGGTACCATATCTGGCACAAACCGAAAAGATGACCACAAAACAATTTTACGAAATGGTCAATCATAAGTCGGGACTGCTCGGAGTTTCGGAGATCAGTTCTGACATACGAGACTTGCTTAAGCAGGAAGACAGCGACGTACGGGCGGCAGAAGCCATAGAGCTGTTTCTCTACCAGGTCAAGAAATGGATCGGTGCATTTGCAGCGGCTTTGGGCGGTTTGGATGAGCTGGTATTCGCCGGCGGCATCGGCGAAAATCAACCCGTGATCCGCGCCCGGATTTGCTATGACCTGGGATTCCTCGGTATCAAACTTGAGGAAAAGCAAAACGCGGCGAATGACGGCTTGATTTCCACGCCTGCCAGCCGGGTTGCGGTCCGAGTCATTCACACAGATGAAGAACAGATGATCGCTCGCTCGGTGTGCCACCTACTCAAACTTGTTAACCCATTATTTCCTCCATCCAATTAAATTGATCCGCTATTTTTCCAGACTGCACGCCAGTGATGTAATCAAAGAGTTTTTGGGAGAATTCCCCGGTTTGGTTATTGTTGATTACAATTTTTTCGCCCTTCCAGGATAGCTCGCCGACAGGGGAGATGACCGCAGCAGTACCGGAACCGAATACT
>DATMYJ010000323.1:0-2056 GCA_035561015.1 Desulfitobacteriaceae bacterium
CTTTGAAATCCGCCCGGGAAGCGGTTATTAAAATTTAAGAGCAAGAATTTTTACCTTCCTGCATCCCAGCTGGGAAGAAAATTTCGTCCAGACCCCCTTTATCGAGGGAGTCAAGGAGTGTAAAATTAGAGAAGGGCTCCGGCTAGAAAGCCTAAAAAACCTAAAGAGGTGATTTTGAAGATGCTGATACAATGCACAAAGAAACTTCTGGATGAATTGGGAAAAAAGCCGGTTGCGGATTTTGCAGAACAGCCGCTCTTTTCCTGGCATGCCAATATTCTGCGCCTAAACCACAGAAAAACTGTAGTCCTGGTCAATGACAGCAACAGGTATGTCGTTGTTTTATACGGCTTGAAAAAGAAAGACTGCGCTAATATTGACGAAATCATGCCCGGGGCAATCAGGGAAACTTTGCTCAGGGAGGGTATTAAAACTAAAATCGTGGAAGATTTCATGCAGCATTCGCCGCAAATCGTCTATGCCAGAACAAAAGACCGCTCCCTGGTTGCCAGAATGAATAAAGCCTGTGCCAATGCGGCCTTTTTCGGCGGCGAATTAGACAGCAGCACGCTCTGGCAAAGTATAGTCAGCATGAAAACAAGCGCCTGCATGGTGAGCGACGGGAAAAATGACTATTTTCATCCCGATGAATTGATGTACAAGGAATTGGAGGCCTTCGCCAGGGAGCCTATTTTCGGCTGCAAGGCTGTGCAGCTGAAGGTAACGCTGGACCTGGCTAAACATGATGTCTGGCGGAGAATTATTGTGCCCTATGATATTACTTTCAAAAAGCTCCATGAGATTTTTCAGATTGCCTTTGACTGGAAAGAGCAGCATTTGCATGAGTTCAATATCTATGACAAAGATCAGCCTCTGGTCAATCTGGTTAGCAGCGAGGAAGCTTTGGAATATCCCTCTGATACAGAGATGCTGATAGACAAAGAGGTCAAGCTCTCTGCTTATATTCCCCGGTATACAAGGTTAGAATACATTTATGATCTGGGAGATTATTGGCAGCACAATATCGAAGTGGAAAAAATGATTGAGGATTACCCGCGAAATTACCCGGTTTGCCTGGCCTGGGAAGGGAATGTTCCGCCGGAGGATGTCGGGGGCGACGGAGGCTATGAGGATTTTTTGGAAGCTTATTTTGATCCTGAACATGAAGAACACGAAGACATGGTACGATGGGCAGAAATGCAGTGGTACCGGAAGTTTGATCTTGACCTGGCCAACAGAAGGCTGGAGCGGGTCTTGAGAAGAAGGGACAGCTGTCAGACTGCAGAATAGGGGATAAGAAAGTGCTAAGAAAACAAAACTGGGAGAATGTTGCTGTTTATACCGATGAGGGTATTTCAGCGGCCAACAAAAAAACGTGAAGGTCTCATAAGGATGATTCGGCATCAAACATCCACTCTTTAACGAGCGTCTCCTTGTTATCAGCCTCTCCCTCTTCGGCGAGGCTGATTATTGTTTCTCTACCCCGAGATATTCTTTCAAGGCAGCTTGAGTTATCTGTGAAAAGTTTACCCCTTTATTCTCGGCTAGTTCCTTAAGCCAAGCCGGTAATGTGATATTTGTTTTTACAGACCGGTTGTCCATTTCGTTTTTAACGATATCGGGAAAGACAGTTACCGGCACAACTATGGCCCCCGCAGGCATATTAGTAAAAGGCGGTTGCGAAGGTTTCGGTATCTCATCATGATCCTTTTCCATGCCCCACAAATGCAGGCCCAGAGCTTCTTCTGCTATTTTTTGCGCGTGTTCAAAGTCCTCGCCCATTGAAATACACCCGGGTAAATCAGGAAAATATACGCCAAATGCCCCGGCAGCTGACGGTTCAAATACTGCAAAATATGTTACTTTACGCAAGTTAATCCCTCCAATTTCTGTTTTGTAAAGAGCAGGACAGAACCCGAAATTATTTTAACCCTGCCTGCTTTAAAATGCTGTTCAGTGTACCTGGAGGCAAGTCACCTTGATGATTTATAATTATACGCATAAATAATACGCATGTAAACATATTGCTTCGATAATCAACTATTCAATTTTATAG
>DATMYJ010000324.1:0-10032 GCA_035561015.1 Desulfitobacteriaceae bacterium
GATAAAAGGTTTATTCTGATAATTGGCCCCTGCTCTGCTGATAATGAAGATTCTGTTTGCGAGTATGTGGGCAAGCTGGCTGAAGTTCAGGAAAAAGTAAAAGATAAGATTCTTATTATTCCCAGGATTTATACCAACAAACCTCGTACAACAGGTAAAGGTTATAAAGGTATGGTGCACCAACCGGATCCGGCCAAAAAACCGGATCTATTTGAGGGTATCAAAGCTATCAGAAGGATGCACATCAGAGCCTTAAGTGAATTTCATATGCCGGCCGCTGATGAGATGCTCTATTCGGATAACTACACTTATCTGGCCGATATCCTGGGATATATTGCTGTAGGGGCGCGTTCGGTAGAAAACCAACTGCACAGACTGACTGCCAGCGGCATTGATATACCTGTCGGCATGAAAAATCCTACCGGCGGGGATATTTCTGTAATGTTCAACTCGATTAGAGCTGCCCAGACCGGTCATATGTTTATATATAACAAATGGGAAGTGCAAACCAGCGGTAATCCGCTGACTCATGCCATTTTAAGAGGCGCAGTAGATTCTTATGGCAGAAATATTCCAAATTATCACTATGAAGATTTAATCAATATTGCCAAGGAATATGAAGAGCAAGAACTGGAAAATCCGGCTATCATAGTTGATACCAACCATGCCAATTCCATGAAAATTTATTCTGAACAGCCGAGGATAGCCAGAGAAGTTCTGATGAGCAGGGAATACGATATCTTACTCCAGACAATGATTAAAGGCCTCATGGTGGAAAGCTATCTTGTAGAAGGCCATCAGGATATCGGCGATAATATCTACGGAAAATCAATTACCGATGCTTGTCTGGGCTGGGAGAGTTCTGAGAGACTGATTTATAAAGTTGCTGAAAGTGTTTAAATAGATGATACTGCAGGGGATGTACAAAAGAATGGGCTAGAGATAGTTCAAGGGGACATCTCCTTCTTTATTAAGAGAAAATATTTTGCACTCTACTTGATTCGCCCGGCGCTGCTGCTGCCTGCCTGACAAAGTGAATGAGGCATCTGCTTTAGACACTCCTTATGCATTAATAATTCTCCTCTGATAACGTTCTATCAGCAGTAACCCGCAAATTGATCAAAACCAGCTTTGTTAGAAACAGATTCTTTCAGATTTTAGAATATCCGAGATGAGAATTGGACGAAATTGACGATCCATTTTATTTAGGGGAAGAGGAGGGTGCTGAAATGACTGAAAGTTTTCTGAAAAAAGTAGCGGATAAGGTTTATTTGTTGGGAGATCATTATTACCAGGCTTATCTGGTACGCGGAAAAAAGTGTGCTATAGTAGAAACGGGACTGAGTTATACTGTGCCCAAGATTGTGAGCCGGTTGGCTGAGTTAGGGATTTCCCCAGAAGAAGTCCAGTATCTGGTCATAACCCATGCCCATTTTGACCATGTTTGCGGGGCCCCCGGTCTGCAAAAAGCTTTTCCTGAAGCACAGACCCTGGCTTCAGCTGTGGCTGCCCGGGTAGTATCCAAAGAAAATGTCGTGGCTAATCACTTTAAGGAAGACAGAGAAACTGTTAATAACCTGATCGCCAGAGGTTTGTTGCAGGATTACGACACTTCATTTCAACCGCCGGCCACTGTCAGAGTGGACAGGATCATGAACGAAGGCGATGTAGTTGAGCTGGGGGATGATTGCTCCCTGACTTTTTATATGACACCGGGACACAGTCCTTGTAGTATGTCAATCTATCTGGCAGAAGAGGAAGTGCTATTTCCTTCGGATTGTCTGGGCTATCCCTTCAGCAACATGGATATTTTTACTATGTATCTTTCCAGTTACAGAGATTATCTGAATAGTATCCGCAAGGTAACTGGCCTGGATACTTCAGTATTGGCTTTGCCCCATGCACCAGCCATTCTGCAAAAGGAGAATGTGAGGAACTTTATGCATCATTCCCTGGCAATAGCGCAAGAAGTCCACCATCATATTATCCAGTCATACCACAAGGGCCATAGCTTTGAAGATCTTAGTCTGGAACTATTCAAACGATATTATAAGGAGAACTGGGCTGTGCAGTCCGAGGAGAATATGAGAGTCTGTACCGACCTCGTGGTAAGGAGAAGTCTGGAAGCCGAAAATATCGCCTATACCAAGTAAGTAATGATATCCGGTCTATTCCGGACATGCAGGAATGGCAGTAAATGGATAGAAGAATATAGATAGAATTGCAGATGAAAAAACTATGTCAAGGGGGGTGAACTCTTGGTTGATAATGCAGCAGCTAAAAGAATTTTTGTGGACCAAAGCAAATGCCTGGGCTGTAAGACCTGTGAGTTGAGATGCGCAGTAGAGCGTAATTCCGTTAGTAAAGTTTTGACTGAGGCGGTACATGAAGAGATCCTGCCCCGTCCCCGGATTTACGTGGAATGGGATGGGACAGAGCCTTTAGCTATTCAGTGCCGGCACTGCGAGGATGCTCCTTGCCTGGAGATCTGTTCAACCGGTGCTCTGCAAAGAGACCCGGAAAGCGGGGTTGTCTTTGTTGATGTAAACAAGTGTATAGCTTGCTGGATGTGTGTAATGGTTTGTCCTTACGGGGTTATTGCTCCGGCAGTGGAAAAACATGCCGCCGATAAATGTGATCAGTGTTTTCAAATGGCTGAACCGATTTGTGTGGCAGCCTGCCCGACCGGCGCCTTGCTGGAACTGACGCCTGCTGAATTTGCTCTAAGAATAAAAGAACGCCGGGAAAAAGGCTTAGCCCGGGTACAGGAGAATTTATCTGAGGAGGGTAATAAAGGAGGAGAAAGTTAATGCGCAAGGTACGTCGGAAAACAATTGAGCCGTCAGCCCGGTCTTATTTGCTGCAGGCTCAGAAAGAAGGTTTGGAATTATCCTGGAATCATTGGGAAACCATGTTGCCTCAAGACGGTTTTGGCCTTTTAGGTTTGACTTGTCAGGAATGCCTGCAGGGTCCTTGCCGTTTAAATCCTTTTCGTCCTGAAGAAACAGCAACGATCTGTGGTTTTACGAAGGATGATTTGGTGTTTAACGGCTTGTTGCGCCGGGTTTCACAAACAAGCCAGCTGGCAGAAACTGCTCAGTTATTACTGGAAAACTGTTTGCAGCATATATCCAGTGGGAAAGCTGATGGCAAAATCCTGCAGGATAAGGCTGACTTCTGGCAGGTAGAAGGCGGAGCCCAAAGCCTCGCAGGCTGGATGAGCAAGGCCTGGGAATTGACTGCTCCCTTGGCGGAGCTTGGACAGAAAAACGGTGAGGATCGTCTGGAGATACTTTTAAACACTGCTGCCCACTCTCTCACTCTGCTCAAGTTCAATTCCGACCTTTTGGAAATACTGCAGGGAATACCAGGGCTAGGCAAACGCCGGATTGGCTTAGGAAATCTGGCTGGCAATAGTGTAAATATTTGTTTGGACGGGGTCTCGCCTGTCCTTTGGAGTATGGCTGCCGAGGTTGCCGGAGAAATGGAGCTGGAGGCTGTATCTGCTGGCCTGAGTGACGGTTACAATTTATTACTGGTTGGGGATTTTTCTCTTTATCAGGATTTCAATATTGTCTGTAATCAGGGAGCAGTGGAGTTTGCTTTGCTGAGCGGCCTAGTTGATCTTTTCCTGGTTGGCTGCGGAAGTATCAGCAGGGGACGCAATCTGGCTGGGAGTCTTCAGACAGTCTGGGCCGAATGTCCCGCCCGCCTCAGCAAGGAAGAGCTGAGAGAACTATTCCGCCAGGCAGCTAAGACTGCCCGGCAGAGGAAGAACAAGGGACTGGGGACAGATTATGATGGACAAATTGTGAATATTGGTTATATTTTAACATCCGATCTCCTTCAGGCAGCCGCCAATGAGGGATCTGTCAACGGACTTTGTATTATTGCCGGTGGATCGAATATAAAAGTAACTGCCGATGAGATGGCTGTCAAACTTCTGAAAACCTTGGCTGCCCAAAATATCCTCTGCCTCTCCTATGGTAATGCTGCTGTTACTCTGGGGCACTATGGTTGTCTGGCGAGTACTGAGCTCAAGGGGGGTTCTCTGGAACTCTCTGATATTATATCTTTGGATTCTGCTGCAAATCCGGTAGCTTATTGTCTGGGAGGGGAAACAGCAGCAGCAATGGCAGTGGAACTGGTAAAAGACAGTGCCTTGAAAGTGCTGGCCGTTTTTCCGGAAATGACAAGCAATGCTGATCTGCAGGCAGCATTGGCCTTCGCTCAGACCGGGGCTAAGGTCTTGACAGGTGTCAAAGTCCCGGCTGACGGCAGCGAGCTGATCTGCTGCGAACTCGGCCAGATACTGGAATATTATGCTCCTGAAGAAATTGCAGAAAAAGCGCTGCAGTACTTTGCAGACGGGAGTTGAATTGAAAGTCAGTTGCCTGATACTGATAAGAACAGCAGTCAGGGCTTTAGCAGAGAGGAGGATTCCTTTGCAGATAGATGCCGTTAAATGTATAGGATGCGGCCAATGTCGTCCTTATTGCACAATGGACGCCATTGACTTTACCAGAAGCGCCAAGGGCAACAAGGTACATTGCACTGTTGATGAAAAGGAATGTGTTGATTGCGGGATTTGTTACCGGAGCGGGGTATGTCCGACTGATGCCTTATTTCAGCCGCTGCATGACTGGCCGCGTTCTGTTCGGGGAACTTTCAGCAACCCGTTAGCTGAGCATAAAGAGACTAGGGTGCCTGGCCGGGGAACAGAAGAAATGAAAACTAATGATATCACCGGACGTTATAAAGAGGGCTTTGCCGGGATGGCCGCCGAAATGGGGCGTCCGGGAACCGGAGCCAGAATGAGGGATGTGGAAAAGGTCTTCAGAGCTCTGGCCCAGTTAGGAGTCGAGTTTGAAATCAACAACCCGCTGACCGGTTTGCTGCTAAATAAGCAGACCGGAGAAATGAATCCGGAAGTGCTCAATGAAAAGGTTCTTTCCGCAATTATTGAGATGCTCATCCCCTTGGACAAGGTAGATGCCGTCCTGGAGACCATGGAAAAGGTGGCAACTGAGATTGATACTGTCTTTTCGGTGGATTTGGTATCCAAAGTGGCATTAGATGACACTGTGCCAACAGCAGAAATAATGAAAAAAAACGGAAAATGGTTTTCTTATAATGGCAAGACCAATGTGGGCCTGGGTCATCTCCGGGTAAAAGGAGGGATTGGCCAATGACTCATACCCTGCATCGCCGAGGGACTCCGGAAAACCTGGAGCAGGATTATGTGATCTTCTCCATGACGGCCAAAGGTTTTAACGAGAGAGGTTCCCGGGGAGCTTTAGAGGAATTTCTGCGTATTCTCGCCAAATATGATGTTGCCAATGTCGGGGATATGAAGACTGGGAATAAGTTTATCGTCGATAAAGAAATAATATTTCAAAACATTCAGGATACTTCCATAGTTCACGCCGTTTTTACTGATCGTGATCAAGTCACTCAGGCTCTCAAGGAACTGAAAGAAGCAGATCTGGGAGTTTCGGTCATAGTTTCCGGAATTGTAGAGCATGTTCATGAAGCCTGCAGAGAGGCTGGCCTGGACAGACATACGGTAGAGTATTCCGTAGGGATCCGCGGCAACTTAGCCCTGCTTCCGGAAGATGAGATTTTAGAGGTAACAACAATGTGCGGACATGGGATGGTTTCGCAGCATCTCGTCCGGCAGATGATCATCGACATCAAAAAAGGCCGGCGGGATGAGCGGGAAGCAGCCGAACTTTTGGCAACGCCCTGTGTTTGCGGAGTATTTAACCCTGTCCGGGCGCAGAGTCTGCTGCGGGAACTGGCTGAAATCTGGTGTCTGGATGAAGTCTGAGAAGGAGGGGAGGCAGCTTGCGTTACGTAATTGTGGGTAACGGCCCGGCGGGCATCAGCGCCATTGAAGGAATACGGGAATATGACTCTCAGGGTGAAATAATCCTCATAGCTTTGGAAGGAAAACTCCCTTACAACCGCATTCTGGTACCAGAATTTATGGTGGGAGAGGCAGAAGAAAGCGATCTTTATATCCGGGAGGAAAAATTCTTCCAGGAAAATGCCGTTGAGGTCATTGCCGGGGAGCGGGCAGTTGCAATTAATGTCGGGGAACAAAGCCTTACTTTGGAAGATAAGGCCGGAAGGAAAAGTGAATGTAAGTATGACCGTCTTCTGCTGGCAATGGGTTCGCAAAATATTAGACCCTCCTGGGCTGATTGTAATATCCAAGGGGTGTATTCCCTGTGGAACATGGCGGACAGCTTAAAAATTGCCGAATATTTAAAACAACCGGGGATAAAGCAAGCTGTGATCATTGGTGCCGGACTGGTGGGCCTGCAGGCAGCCCGGGCTCTGAAAGCTTATGGACTGGAAGTAACTCTGCTGGAAAAAAGTTCCCGGATTATGCCGGCCCAGCTTGATGCCACTGCTTCAGACCTTCTGTGTCAGGCTGCCGGGAATCTCGGTATAAAAGTATATCTGGAAACAGAAGTAATATCTCTGCAAGCACCTGAACAAAAAATTAAAGCTGTGGAGACCAGGGAAGCAATCATAGCGGCTGATCTTGTCCTGATTGCCGTGGGCGTGAAACCCAATATTGAGTGGGTAAACCTACTTATTGCCCGAGAACAGGGTATTTTGGTTAACGAAGATTTGCAGACCAACATTCCTGGTATTTATGCTGCCGGGGATATTGCCCAAGCCTATGATCCCTTGAGCGGGGGGCCGGCAGTAAGGGCTATCTGGCTGAACGCCGTCCGGCAAGGGAAAATTGCGGGCAGGAATATGGCCGGAGCCCGGGAAAAATACGGCGGTATAGCCAGCATGAATTCCATTGAATTATTTGGTGTTTCCCTGGCAGCCTTAGGCCAGACGGTCATCAGACCGGAAGAACAAGAAGGGGTTTATAGGGAACAAATCCTGAGTTATCCGCCTTCTGGAAGTTATCATAAACTGGTATTCTCAGGTCAAAATCTGGTGGGGTTGCTTTTTGTCGGAGATATCAGGCAGGCAGGTGTATTTTATCAAAAACTGGGCGGCCAGCTGACAGAGGGTTATCTGGGTAAGTACAGTTCCCTGCCAGGGGAAGAATTATTATTATGATTTATGTCTTTGGCCATAATTATCCCTATACTGATCTTGACTCGGTGGTGTCTTCGGTGGCCTTTGCTTACCTGCTGGAAGCGACCGGCCGGCCGGCCCGGGCAGTCTTGCTTAACCCCAATGCTCTAAAAAGTGATGTTATTGGGGTATTGGGGAAATTAGAGGGATTTGTTTTGCCTTTATTAGTAACGAAAAGTGAACTAATGGCCGGGGAACTTGCTCTGGTGGATCATAATGAGCCCCGGCAATCTTATGGTTTTTTGGGAATCAGTAAAATACCTTTGTATTGCATAGACCACCGAACTGACAGCGGACTGACTGCGGTGGAAAAACAGATTGAAATTGTTGGGGCGACAAGTACTTTGGTAGCAGAGCGGATCAAAAAGGCAGGCGTTAAGCTGACCCCAATCTTGGCCAAAGCCCTGGTTTATGCTATCAGCAGTGATACCCGGGGACTGAAAATCAAAACCAATCAACGTGATCTGGTTGTTATTGCTTATTTGTATTCAACTTATGCCATTGATGTTCCCCTGCTAATAGTCCAACAGCAGACAGTTACTGCTCAGGATGTTACCAGCATGTCTGTTGAAAAAATATTGGCCAGCAATCTGAAGGAATATCAGGAAGGGCGGATCGCAGTAGCCATGCTGGATGTCGCTAATGATGAGGACTATGCCGAGCGTCTGGATGAAATTTTGCAGAGGGCCAGAAAAGACCAGTGCTATGGTTTATATGTGCTGATGATCAATCATTTGCACAGAGATGCGACAACTGTCTATTATATTGACAACTATTTTGGCTGTTTTCCGGAACAGGAAAATTATGATTGTCTCATCTCGCGCAGTCATGATTTAATACCTGCGATCTTAAGAAAAATAGATAGTGTTAGTCCCTGCATAAAAGGGTCAGTCTGTCGGTTGGAAAACTGTGAACAGATAAATTTAAACGAAACAATGACTGCCTATGAGGAAGAAGGGAAGGGTTGAAATGGTCATAGTTGCTGTTAGTATTGTCCCACTGGGTAAAGGAGCCAGTGTCAGCGATTATGTTGTTGCTGCTGAAAAGGTCCTGGCGGCCCAAACTCATATCAAATGGCAGATTGGTCCCATGTCTACTACTATTGAAGGAGATCTGGACGAAGTCTTAGGTATTATCCGGCAGATGCAGGAGGTTGTATTTTCAGCCGGGGTGCCAAGGATAGTCACAACCATCCAGATAGATGACCGCCGGGATAAAGAAATTACAATGGCCGGAAAAATTAGGACGGTGGAAGAAAAACTGGCAATACAAGACTGACTCTGGCATTAGAATAATAATCTGTCATATAATCAGGGGTAGACCTGGAAATGATAAGACAAATAACAGCCCTGAACAAACAATAAGGTAACAAGCAGTTCTAAACAAATAAAATAAGCAGAGATTCCTTTGCCGGAATCTCTGCTTATTTTATTTGTAGTCAGGCAAGTATTAATGTTTAGACTCTATATCAAGTTTCTGCAAAGTTGTGTACAAGCTGGTTCTGCTCATATTAAGCATCTTGGCGGCCTTGCTCTTGTTGCCGCCGGCTTTATTCAGCGTATTGATTATAACTTCCCGGCGCGTATTTTTAACAATATCGCGATAGGTTTTAGCTGTCTCGTCTCTTGAGAGCTGTCTTATTGCTTGCGATATTGCTTCAGGTGCCGCTGCAGATATTACTGCAGGCTCTGTTTCAGGATTATATAAATGTGAAGGCAGGTGAACGGGAAGAATTTCGCCCTTGACAGCATAATTAGCTGCTCTTTCAATTACATTGCGCAGTTCGCGAATATTTCCCGGCCAGGTATAATCCATAAAAATATCCAAAACATCCGGTGAAATCCGGGTGATTTCTGTTTTTAAGATTTGATTGAGTTTTTCAATAAAACCAATAGCCAATAATTCGATATCATCTTTACGTTCCCGCAGCGGCGGCAAGTGCAGATTGATCACATTTAAACGATAATATAGGTCTTCCCGGAATGTGCCGGCTGCTATGGCCTTAGGCAGATCCATATTGGTTGCAGTGATGATGCGCACATCAACACTGACTGTTTTAATACCTCCCACCCGTTCGAATTCTCTTTCCTGAATCACGCGCAAGAGTTTAGCCTGCAGCCGGCAGGACATATCCCCAATTTCGTCCAGGAACAGGGTTCCTTTATCGGCCAATTCAAAGCGTCCCGGCTTGCCGTGACGGTTAGCCCCGGAAAATGCTCCGGGAGCATAACCAAATATTTCTGACTCCAACAAGTTTTCCGGTATGGCTGCACAGTTTATTTTAATGAGGGGACTATTGCAGCGTTCGCTTTCCTGATGAATGGCCTGAGCTACTAATTCTTTGCCGGTTCCGCTTTCTCCGGTAATTAAAATATTGGAATTAGTTCGGGAAACTTTCTGAATCTCTTCCATAAGATGAATCATGGAAGGGCTTGTGCCGATAATCATCTCGCTTTCCAACTGTTTAATCTTGGAATCCTGCAACTCTTTTTTATAACAGGTCAATTTATTTTGCAGTGTGTTAAATTTTCTGACAAGCTCCTGTATTTCGGGCAGCTGAGGGAAAACTACTTTACCAACAGCGCCGGAGGGCACTCCGTTTTTTATGAGCGGCAGCCTGGAAACCAGGTATTGTTTGTCAGCAATTACCTGTACTTCACTGTATTCCGGCACTCCGGTTTTAGATACTTCATGCAGCCGGCTGTTAGGCATAAGTTCCTGGATATGTTTGTCAAGAGCTTCTTCCGGTTTGATCTTTAAAAAATCAGCTAAAACCTGATTGATCAAAGTTACACGTCCCTGCTCATTGACAACAACAATACCGTCATAAATTATGTTTATTTTATCTGTATTCAAACCCAGTAATTCTCCCGTATTTTTGCCGGCAAAGGGGACGCCTTCTTTTTCTGTAAAAGCCAGCAT
>DATMYJ010000325.1:0-3841 GCA_035561015.1 Desulfitobacteriaceae bacterium
ATTCTGACAATAACCTGAAAAAATCTGGTAAAATATAATTGAAGGCATCCCTCCGAGATATTTGATTGCTGAACGATTGAATAAACTGCTGAAGGAGGCCGGCCATGATCTGGACGATATTAAGTTTCATTTTACTGGTTATTTGGTATCTTCTCCTGGGCATTCTCCTGCTTCTGGCTCTGGTTATCCTCGTACCCTATACCTATGAAATCGAGGGCGGAAACATCGATCAGCTGCAGATCCAAGGCCTCGTATCCTGGCTTTTCGGCGGTCTTAAAATCAATTTCCGGCGTCAGGCCAGGCAAAAAGCAGTGATAACTCCCATAATTTTTGGTTTTCCCCTTAAAATCAGAACCAACCCAGGCCCCGCCCGGGCCGGACTCCCGGAAGAGACCAGACCGGAAAAGAGGAAGGCCAAAAACAAGAGCGCTCCGAAAACAAAAAAACCTAAAAAATCCAGCAGCAAGCGCAAAGTGAAAGCAGGCAAAAAAACCTTTCCTTTCCGCCTCTACCTGAAAAAAGATATCCTGCAAGCAGCTTTCTCTCTGCTGGGCCGGGTCCTGAAATATTGCCTGCCCCAAAGAATGTCTGCCAACGCTCGAATAGGATTTGCGGATCCCATGCTGACCGGTTTGCTCTGCGCCTTAAGCACCCAGTCCTATCTCCTCCCGAAGGCTTATGATCTTCACCTGCGGCCGGTATTTGACAGCGAAATTTATAAAGGTAGTTTTTTGATTGGCGGAAAGCTCTGGTTAGCCCAGTTTATTGGGATTTTAATCGGCTTCCTGACTAGCCGGCCAATTAGAAATATTCTTCTGGCACACCTGAAACTGAAAATCAAAGGAGGGAATTACTATGGCGGATAACTTCAACATCAGCGATAACCTGAACACTATTTTTGAGAAACTGGAAAAATTCCTGCAGACCAAGACGGTGGTCGGTGAACCCCTGGTTATTGGTGCAACAACCATTGTTCCTTTCGCGGAAATTTCCTTCGGCCTGGGCACGGGGGGCGGGGGCGGCACTGACGAAAAAAATAACCAGGGTACAGGCGGCGGTGCCGGCAGCGGTGCGCGCATATCCCCTACCGCTATTCTGGTGATTCAGGGAGACAAGGCTGAAATAATGCCGATCAGAAAAGGCGGCAGTATGGACAAACTAATTGAAATGGTACCGGATATCATGGAAAAAGTAAAAGGTATGGAAAAAAGCAAAGAACAAAAAAGTTCCGAATAAAGGCTTCAGCAACTAGCCTTGCTGGCAGATTTATATCCCTGCAGATACTCTTAAGCTAAAAACAGCCGGACCCGGCTGTTTTTAGTTGTATTGGCAACATACGTAATGAGATAAGAACATAAATTTCAGAGTCTGCGGACTCTATTTTGTTGTTTAGAACAATGAAAAAGAGCCTTACGGCTCTTGATTAAAGATCAAGAAATATTTTTGGGATGGTGAGGACGAACCAGAGGCACCTTCTCTTTTACCAAATCAGCTTCTTCAGGTGTAATGAGAACCACTGTCGTCATTTTAACAGTGCCGCCGGTACTAAGCCCCATCGCTAAGGCAGCAACACTCACGTTGTCCGGCAGGTCGACAATACTATATAAATCAGTTTCGCCGAAGGCATAGTAGAATGCTTCCACCCGACCACCCAGATTGCGGACATTCTCCAGAAAGCGGTCCTTGGTTACGATACCTCCCTCCCTGAGAATCTCGCGAGCCCCGTCCAGGGTGTACGTACCGAGAATAAGATACTTAGCCATATTATTTTTCCTCCCTTCCGAATTCCTCCTGAATTCCTCACGAACATCAATAGCATCCGCCTCGCCTCCCCGAAGGCAGGCTCCAGACCTTTTATGCCGCATATCTTCTTGCGGAATCAACAGATTTGTTGGGGAGAAGCGATGGGGGAATCAGCATCCTCCCATCTATACCATCATTTTACTACTCAGTCCGGGGAATAACAAGAACCCAAAGAAAAAGGAAAGGTTTTACGTCTTTAGCCTTTATTTTTGCGGTAAAGCGATATTTTCTGCTTCCAAACTTCTTCTTATTATTAAATCAGTACAGACTTTGAGAATTGACTCCGACTGGACAGCCAGTCCGTCTCTATAGAAACGGCCAAATAATTCCATGCTGATATCAGCATAGTCCCGGCCATTCCGGTAAGCCTGGATGATAAAATCGTGAACTTTCTCTGTAATCTCCAGACAACGCTGCCTGAACTCCTCTATTTTCTCTTTATCCGCCAGCAGGGGCGTCTGGGGAAAGGCCAAAACTGAAGCTTCCAGAGCGGATACTTTTTTGATGCTGTTCACATAATCGAGATAACTTGAAAGATACATAGGGAAAATATCCTTGTTTCGGAAAGGGTAGCCCAAACAGTCTGAGGGAAAAAGCACCTCATCCCGGGAAAGGTATATTGACATGCTGCAGGGACTATGTCCAGGGGTCAAATAAAAGGAAAGCACACAGCCTCCTCCCAGATCCAGAGTATCTCCTTCGTTCATTATCAGGTCAACGCTGATAGTGGCAGGCGGTTGAAAAGAAGCATCATAAGATTTAAGATATCCTCTGGCCAACAGGGTTTCAACCACTGCCCTGTCTTCGCTGAAATGGCCGGCGATTACTTTTTCTTTGGCCAGCACCCTGGCAGCCACAGGTGATGCTATAGTCCGCAGTTCAGGCAATGCCCGCTGGAAACCGGGAGCACCACAAATATGGTCGAAGTGGGCATGGGTTATGATCAGGTAGTCAATTTCTGCAGGAGAAATCCCTAACTCAGCTAACTGGGCAAGCACAAGCGGCGCAGTATAGCTCAGTCCTGATTCCACCAGGGCACAACGTTCTCCTCTGACTAAATAGACTTGATAATAAGGGTCTCCCAACAAGTAAACCTTATCCGAGACTCTTGTCACAGTACTGTTCGTCATTTTGCACTCCTTCTCTTCTTAGTTTCTTACCAAGGAATTTCGGGATTGAAGCTGATTATCCTTCCAGAGAAATAATCAATATCCAAAAAAGCAACAAAAAGAGAGCCTTGCGGCTCTCCGACCATTTATTTTCTATCAGAGAGAAATATCCGGCAATGTCCTCTCTTTTTTCAATTCTTCAATCTTCTTTTTTCTTTCATCAGGTATCAGTTCCTTGATTTCCCCGTAAAGCTCATCCTTTTTCAGTTCGGACTGTTCCTCAGGAGTTAACTCCGATTCCCCTTCCCCTTCCACTTCCATTATTTGCCGCGCCGCTAATAAATTCCTTCCATAAAAAACTGTCTTAAATCTTATACAAAAACCACTTGCAGGTCATTAACTCAAACCTTAATTCAAATCGTTTCAGCTCGCCGTTGATCTCGCTCTGACACTGGAACACCAGCATACGGTTACCGGCTCGCTTATCCCAGGAGCGGGCAATGACCTGCTCGACCTTAAACTCCACCCCGTTATCCTTAAAGCGCAGAGGAACAGGATCTCCTTCTTTCTTAAACCAGGCCAGCATTTCCACAGGACGCATAAGTACTCTCATCTCAGCCACACTTAGCCCAATCTCCGGTGATACACTCCGTACAGCCAGAGCGCCGAATCAGTTTATTTTGGCAGACCGGACATTTGTCATGGGCGATCAGCCATTGCCCGCAGGGTTGGAGGCAACACTGCTGCTGGCTGCAGTTTGAGCAAAGATCTTTCATTATAATTCACCTCGCAGTACATCTATTTGCTTATACCGAACATGTGTTCTTATTATAGCCCATGTCTTGTGAGGATGGCAATAACAAATTATCTAATAAATCATTGATTTATATAACCAGCTGGTTTATTCTAATAATCGTAAAAAAGGAGGA
>DATMYJ010000326.1:0-9231 GCA_035561015.1 Desulfitobacteriaceae bacterium
GTTTAAACAAGTACGGATTATCAGGAAAGGAAGACAAAATAATGGTCGAGGAAATTCGCCTGGTATTGCGTAATTATGGAAAGATTGATTCACAGAAAATTGACGATTATCTTGCCGCCGGCGGTTATAATTCGCTCAAAAAAGCTTGCAGGATGAGCAGCCCGGACCTTATAAGTGAGGTTAAGGCCTCCAATCTCAGAGGCCGGGGCGGAGCCGGTTTTAACTGTGGCATGAAGTGGAATTTTGCCTATCAGACTCAGGCCGGACAAAAATATGTTATCTGCAATGCTGATGAAGGTGAACCAGGTACATATAAAGACCGCCTGATTATGGAAAATGACCCCCATACCCTTCTGGAAGGCATGGCAATATGTGGATGCGCTATTGGAGCTGCCCAGGGATATATCTATTGTCGAGGAGAGTATCCTTCAGTGGCCGAAATACTGAAGCTGGCCATAGCTCAGGCCAGGGAAAAAGGGGTTTTGGGAGATTTCAACATTGAGGTTCGCCTGGGAGCAGGAGCTTATGTCTGTGGGGAAGAAACTGCCCTGATAGAATCCATTGAGGGCAAACGTGGTGAACCCCGTATTAAGCCGCCTTTTCCGCCGGTCAGCGGACTGTGGGGCAAACCCACTATAATCAATAATGTAGAAACTTTTGCCAATATACCGGTAATCCTGGAAAAGGGCTCCGCCTGGTATGCGGCGATTGGGGCGCCGTCCTATCCGGGTACCAAAGTCCTTACTCTCTCAGGTGATGTTGCCAATAAGACTTTTGCTGAAGTTCCCACCAACACTACTATCAGAGAAGTTATTTACCAATTGGGCGGCGGGATTGCCGGCGGCAAGGAATTCAAAGCGGTACAAATCGGTGGCACCTCCGGGGCATTTATCCCCTCTTCCCAACTGGATACGCCAATAGATTTTGATTCTATGACTGCTATTGGCGCAGTATTGGGTTCCGGTGCGGTTTTTGTCATGGATAAAAGTCGCGACCTGGTAGATATTACGGCCCGGATCAGTACATTCTTTGCTCATGAATCTTGCGGCAAATGTACACCTTGCCGGGAGGGGACCAAGCGCATGCAGGAAATAATGGATAGAATTAATGGTTATAAGGGCATTCGGGCAGATCTTGACCTGCTTAATAATCTGGGTCAGGTAATGTCCTTAACCTGCCTGTGCGGTCTGGGTCAGGCTGCTCCTTCCCCTGTTATAAGTACTATCCGGCATTTTGCAGCCGACTATAACGCCAGGCTGCTGGGGTAAAAAGAGCAAAAACGCAGTTTAAAGGCAGCTGCTCAGGAGTCGGAATACCTGATACAGCAACGTTTCACTGTATAAATAGTAACGTTTCACTGTTATATTAAGATTAAACCGAAAGGAGTTCAGCGAGTGGAATGGCTTACTTTAACGATTGATGGTCAGGAAGTCAGGGCGCCCAAAGGGGCTACTGTTCTTGAAGCATGTCGCCTGAATAATATTCCAATCCCTACTTTATGTCACGACCCGGAATTGACAAATGAAGGTGTTTGCCGATTGTGTGTCGTCCAGATTGAGGGTATGCGCAATCTGCAAGCTTCTTGTGTAACACAAATTAATCTGGGCATGGTCGTTGAAACCCAGAATCCAACGGTTAGAAATGCCCGTAAAACGATATTGGAGCTTTTGGTGGCTAATCATCCCCTGGATTGTATGACCTGTGAAAAAATGGGTGCTTGCTCCCTGGCGGAATATGCTTACGAATATGGTGCCAAGGGGGATGTTTTCAGGGGTGAACGCCGGGAGTTTCCCTTGGATGACAACAATCCTTTTATCCTGCGTGATCTCAATAAATGTATTCTGTGCCGCAGATGTGTCCGGGCCTGCATCGAAAGAGAAGGACGCAGTATTTTGAGTGTTTCTAACCGCGGGTTTGATTCCCAGGTTGGCCCGGCCTTTAATGTTCCCTATAATGAGTCTGATTGTTCTTTCTGTGGTTCCTGCCTTTCCGTCTGTCCTGTGGGGGCCCTTACCGAGAAAGCAATGCTGGGTAAGGGACGGCGCTGGGAAATGGAAAAAGTTACGACCACCTGCCCCTATTGCGGCACAGGCTGCAGCCTTGACCTGAATGTCAAGGACGGCAAAGTCGTGGGAGTCACCTCCACTTACGGTGAAGTAAACGGTAAGGCCCTGTGCGTAAAAGGGCGCTTTGGTTATGGCTTTCTCCACCACCCCGACCGGCTTCAAACCCCCTTGATTAAAAAGGACGGCAAGTTTGTGGAAGCCTCCTGGGAGGAAACGCTCAGTCTGGTGGCCGAAAAACTGGGTGCGCTAAAGGAAAAATACAGCCCGGATGCCCTGGGGGTCCTTTCCTCAGCCCGCTGCACTAATGAAGAAAACTATTTAATCAATAAATTGGCTCGCGCGGTGTTCGGTACTAATAACATCGACCACTGTGCCCGGCTCTGTCACGCTCCCACAGTCGCCGGTATGGCGACAGCATTTGGCAGCGGTGCCATGACGAATACCATTGAAGAAGTTGCCGGGGCGGACTTTATTCTGGCCATAGGCACCAACACCACCGAGACGCACCCCATTATCGGTATGCAAATGAAAAAGGCCGTGCGGAAGGGGGCTACCCTTGCCGTAGTAGATCCCCGCAAGACAGAACTGGCTGAACTGGCCCGCTACCATCTCCAGATCAATTCGGGTTCAGATATTGCTCTCCTCAACGGCATGGCCAATGTGATCATTGCGGAAGAGATCTGGAACAAGGAGTTTGTCAGGGAACGTACTGAGGACTTCGAACTGCTGAAGGAAATGGTGGCCAAATACACGCCGGAGCATGTGGAGAGTATCACCGGCATCCCGGTGGAAACCATAAAAGAGGCAGCCCGGGGCTATGCCCAGGCTAAGAATGCCGCCATTTTTTTTACGATGGGCATTACCCAGCACATCTGCGGGACTCATAACGTCTTTGCCGTTGCCAACCTGGCCATGCTCTGCGGCCAGATCGGCAAGGAATCGAGCGGCGTCAACCCCCTGCGGGGTCAGAATAACGTTCAGGGGGCCTGCGACATGGGCGCGCTGCCCACTGTATTTTCCGGCTATCAGGCTGTGACCTCGAAGGAGAACCGGGCCAAATTTGCTGCGGCCTGGGGTGTCCGGGATCTCCCGGCAAAGCCGGGCCTCACCGTAGGTGAGCTGCTTGAGGCAGCTGGCACGGGCCAGATCAGGGGTATGTACTTTATGGGGGAAAACCCGGTCTTGTCCGACCCCGACGCAAATCACGTGGCCCAGGCCTTGGAAAAGCTGGACTTTTTGGTTGTCCAGGATATTTTCCTGACGGAGACTGCAGCACTTGCTGATGTGGTTCTGCCCGCGGCCAGCTTTGCGGAGAAGGACGGGACCTTTACCAATACCGAACGCCGGGTTCAGCGGGTGCGCAAGGCCATCGAACCGGTGGGGAACTCTAAGGCTGACTGGGAAATCATTTGCCTGATAGCCACTGTCATGGGCTATCCCCTGCAATACCAATCGGCCGGAGAGATCATGGATGAAGTAGCCCGGGTTACCCCCTCCTATGGCGGGATTTCCTTTGCCCGCCTGGATCAGGGAAGTCTCCAGTGGCCCTGTCCAACCCCCGACCATCCCGGTACCAGGTATTTGCACAAGGATAAATTCACCAGGGGCTTAGGCAAATTCCATCCCGTGGAGCACATTCCGCCTGACGAACTGCCCGATTCTGAATACCCAATGGTGCTGAGCACCGGCCGTCGTCTCTACCACTACCATACCGGTACCATGACCCAGCGTACCGGAGCCCTGGAAGTTGCCTATCCGGAGGAATACCTGGAATTGAACCGTGTGGATGCCGAAAAAATCGGTGTCAGGGACGGGGATAAAGTTGAGGTAACCTCGCGGCGGGGCAGTGTGGAATTGGCCGTCCGGATTTCGGAAAGGGTGACACCTGGCTTGGTATTTACCTCTTTCCACTACCCGAAGGTGGCTATAAACCAGGTAACTAACCCTGCCCGTGACCCGCTTTCCAAGATACCCGAGTTAAAAGTCTGCGCAGTGAGGGTAACCAGGATACCAGTAAGAACAGATACAAAGCAAGTGAATTAGACAAAATAACGAACTGGTTCCCGTTCCAGAAACGGTAACTGGTTTTTGTTTATGGTTATGATTATTTACGGCTGTCAGAAAAGGAAAATGGCTATTTTGAATATTTATTTTCCTCGAAAGGTGTAATGGAACATGGGAAACAGGAGCGAATTATTTAAGGTTATAACTTTGGCAGAGGCCATCGATTTGCTAAAACCCCTTCTGCTCTCATTTTACAAGGGCGTGGAAAAGGTTCCTTTGGCGGATTCCTTAGGACGTATTGTTGCTCAGGATATTCCAGCGCTCAAGGCGTTGCCTCATTTCCGTAAATCCACAATGGACGGATTGGCTGTGCGGGCTGCAGATACGTTTGGAGCCAGTGAAAGTATGCCTGCGTTGCTTCAATGTCAGGGGGAAGTAAGAATGGGAGAGGCTCCGGCGGAAGCATTGGGTCAGGGCACAGGAATAATAATTCCCACGGGAGGAATGCTGCCTGAGGGAGCCGATGCTGTCGTGATGGTTGAACATCTCGAACACTTTGGGGAGGAACTTTATGGTGTAACCAAGGCTGTTGCCCCCGGGGAAAATCTAATCGACATTGGGGAAGACTTGAGCGCAGGGGAAGTTATCCTGGCGCAATTTACCCGAATCAGGGCTCAGGAAATGGGGCTCCTGGCAGCCCTTGGGCAGATAAACGTCTCAGTCTTACCCCGTTTTCGGGTCGGGATTCTTTCAACAGGGGATGAGATTATTCCACCGGATCAAGAACCTCTGCCCGGCCAGTCAAGGGATATTAATGGCTATACTCTGCTGGGACAGGCCCTGGCGAGTGGTGCTAATGCCCATTATTATGGTATTGTGAAAGATGACCTTGAAGAGCTTCGCGCAATACTGACCCGAATGTTAAAGGAAAATGATATAGTTCTACTCTCCGGCGGCAGTTCAGTCGGCTCCCGGGACCTGTCCGCTCAGTTAATTGGCGAGCTGGGAGAGCCGGGACTTCTTTTTCATGGCCTGGCCCTGAAACCCGGTAAGCCTGCCATAGGCGGGGCCGTGGACGGCAAGTTGATTTTCGGGCTTCCGGGACATCCTGCCTCGGCGATGATCGTTTTTGACGCACTTGTCCGGCCGTGGTTGGAGGGGTCTGTATTGCAGCCTCAGCTCGATCCTCTTCCCCGGGGTAAGTTAACCCAGAACTTATATTCCGGCAGCGGCCGGGAGGAGTTTGTGCGTACACGCCTTATTCCAAACGGAGAAGGATGGCTGCTTGAACCGATTCGGGGAAAATCCGGCTTAATCCGGACTATGGTCTTGGCAGATGCCCTGGTGCATATCCCGTTAGATACTGAGGGCATAGAAGCAGGGAAAGAAGTATCTTTCCGCTTTTTACGTTGATTAAAGCAACTGGTGGAAATGGGAGGTCAAGGAAACGTGGAACGCCGAATATATCTTGAAAACACAGCTTGGCAAGAAGGACTGGCTTTGATGATGGCCAAGCTTGTTGAGCGTTGCCTGCCGAAAAATGAGTTTTTGGATGTCCGCTTGGCACTGCATAGAATCACAGGAGCGATCGTTCGGGCCCAAAGAAGTTCTCCTCATTTCTCTGCGGCGGCGATGGACGGATATGCCATTCGTGCCAGGGATACCCACGGCATATCGGAGCGGGAGCCCCGTTGGCTGGAACTTGGAGTTCAGGCTATGCCAGTTGATACAGGAGACCCTATCCCTGAGGGAATGGACGCTGTCGTCATGCTGGAAGATGTCCTGGAGGTGGGGGAGGGAGGAATCCTGCTTCAGGCTCCTGTCGTGCCTTGGCACCATGTCCGGCCGGTAGGGGAGGACATGGTGCAAGGGGAAGTGCTTCTCCCGGTTAACCATCGCATTCGTCCCCAGGATCAGGGAGCGTTATTGGCGGCCGGGGTTTTGGAGGTAGAAGTACGTTCTAAGCCCCGGGTGGGGATATTGCCGACGGGCGATGAAATCCGTCGGCCGGGGGCGGTCCTTGAGGTGGGAGATATCGTGGATAGTAATTCCACAGTCCTGGCGTCCTTGGTGGAGGAATGGGGCGGAACGGCGACTATTTGGCCGATAGCACCGGATCAAGCGCAGTTGTTGGAAGAAGCAATTCACGCGATGGCGGCGTCTCAGGATATTCTGGTCATCATCGCGGGATCCTCCCAGGGACGAGGTGACTATACGTCTCAAATTGTTCAGAAGTCAGGGACCCTTTATCTGCACGGAGCAGCAATTAAGCCGGGTAAACCGGTTGTCTTGGGAGAAGTTCAAGGGAAGCCGGTGTTTGGCATCCCTGGTTATCCGGTGTCCGCCTATCTGACGGCCCATTTGTTCCTGGAGCCCTGGATCAAGCATCTGCAGGGTTTAAGTAAAGACCCACTGCCTGTACTGGAGGCCGTAATCAGCAAGAAAGTCTTTTCTTCTTTAGGAAGTGAAGAGTTTGTGCGGGTTAAAGTAGGGAGAGTCGGCGGCCGTTGGGTGGCAGCTCCTTTAAGCAGAGGTGCAGGCGTGACGATGAGTCTGGTGCGGGCGGATGGGCTGCTGCGGGTTCCTCGCCTGCAGGAAGGGTTTCATGAGGGGGAAACTATACCCGTTGAGCTCTTGCGGCCCATTGCGGAGTTGGAAGAAACTCTTGTCTGCATAGGGTCCCATGATTTATCGTTGGATGTTTTAAGCAGCCATCTGAAGGCCAGGGGTGGGCAGGGGGGCATTGCCTCAGCTCATGTAGGGAGCCTGGCCGGAATTCTGGCTCTGCGCAAAGGGGAAGCTCATTTCGCGGGGATTCACTTGCTCGATCCGGAGACAGGGGAATATAATAGCAGCTATTTGCAACGGTTTTTGCCGGGGAGAGAAGTCGCTCTGCTGAATTTGGTTTACAGGAACCAAGTCCTGATCGTGCCGAAAGGAAATCCCCTGAACATTAAAACACTGGCCGATTTAGTCAAGCCGGGCATTCGGTTTATCAATCGTCAGGGCGGGTCGGGTACGCGGGTGCTTTTGGATTATCTGCTCCGGAAGCAAGGCCTGACCAAAGAACAAATTTTGGGCTATGAGCGGGAGGAATTTACTCATTTAGCGGTTGCGGTTGCCGTTGCCTCGGGAGCGGCTGATGTAGGACTGGGTATTCAAAGTGCGGCTGAAGCTCTTGGCTTGGATTATGTGCCGGTCGGGCAAGAACGCTATGATCTGGCTATTCCGCATGAATATTTGGAGAACCCCCGCATGAAAGCGATGATTTCGGTCATCCGAAGCAAAGCATTTCAGGAGGATGTTCTTGCGCTTGGCGGGTATGATGTTAGGGATACGGGAATTTTTTACGAGTAGGGGCCTGATACAGAGTGCCTTGATCCCTTCGGAGCCGAAAGATGATTGTCAAGGGGAGGAAGATTCATGGGTGGGTATACCGGAAAAATATTACGTATCAATCTTACGGAAGGGAAAACCGGTATCGAGCCTTTAAACATGGAACTTGCCAGAAAATATTTAGGCGGGCGCGGGCTTGCGGGGAAAATATTTTTTGATGAGGTGGCAGCAGAGGTCGAGGCGTTTGCTCCCGAAAACAAAATCTGTATTGCTGCCGGTGTACTCACTGGAACGAATGCTCCAACGTCCGGTCGTTTTACGGTTGTGACAAAATCACCGCTGAAGGGAACTGTCTCTGCTGCCAATCCCGGGGGAGATTGGGGAGCGCAGCTTAAGTTGGCCGGTTATGATATGGTCATCCTGGAAGGTAAGGCTGCTTACCCTGTATATATTTCCATTAAAGATGACCTGGTGGAAATCAGGGATGCCTCTCAGCTTTGGGGCAAGGATGTTTATGCTGCAACAGAGGCCTTGCAGCTGGAATTTGGCGATCCCGCGGCGAAAGTTATGACCATTGGTCCCGCCGGGGAAAACCTTGTGCTGATGGCCATGTTCCTGAATGATCTCCATCGCGCAGCCGGGTGCAGCGGAGTAGGTGCTGTAATGGGATCCAAGAATCTCAAAGCGCTTATCGTTCGTGGAACCAGGAAAGTGGAACAGGCAAATCCGGAGAATATGAAAAATATCCTGAATGCCGTTTTGGGCAAATTTCCGAAAAATGGTACGGCTGAAACTATGACAGCTAACCGCTTGAGCAAAAAAGACACTTGCTATCGCTGCCCGATTGCTTGTGGCCGCCAAAAGAAACGGCAAGACGGCGCAGACACACGTTCGAAACGTGAAATCAAATCGAGTTTTGCTTCTGACTGCGGCCTCCATGATTATGAAGCGATTCATGCCGCCCGTGATTTGTGCAACAAATTAGGGTTGGACTTCATTGCGGCCGGTTGTACCCTGGCCACAGGTATGGAACTTGTTCAACTTGGATCTATCAGGCCGGAAGAACTCGATGGGACACTTCTTGAGTTCGGAAATGCCGAAGGAATAAGAGAATGGATCCGGAAAATAGCACATGCTGAAGGACTGGGAGCCAAAATGGCTCAGGGCGCGTCTAACTTCGCTGCAAGTTATGGCCACCCGGAGCTGGCCGCGACGGTGATAAGGCCGGAGATGCCAGCCTCTGCTTATCAGGGCATCCAGGGACAGAGTCACCAATTGGCAACTGGTAACCAAGGGGGTAGTCATGATCGCAAGATCTTGCAGGATCTCAGCGCCGTTATCGACTCCATTGGAATGTGCTTGTACACTTCCGCTGCGCTGGTGCTTGCTGATTATACGGCGATGGTCAACGCAGTGACCGGTTTCGATTATACAGATGCTGAGCTCCTGGCTTGCGGAGACCGGATTTTGAACATGGAACGTTTGCACAATTTAGGACTGGTATGACCACAGCAGACGACAAACTTCTCAAAGTTTATTAAAAACAGAAATGCCTGCGCTACCTGCACAAGGAAGTATCCACAAATTGCAGGAACTTCTGCCCGTGTATTATAATGAATGTGGATAGAACGAAGCGGGTGTACCAACTCCTGAATGTCTGAAAAACCTGGGAATCCAGCATTCAGGACAATGAGACAACGTCAGGAATCCCACCTGAATCAAAGGTTATCTCGGCGCAGGAATTTATTTAAGAGTGGAGGAACAAATTAAATGTGGAAAAATATCAGGTTCTTCTCTATAATCTTTTTTATTCTAAGTATAGTGG
>DATMYJ010000327.1:0-3399 GCA_035561015.1 Desulfitobacteriaceae bacterium
CCATATACCTGCCCCATCGACACATTTTTATCCATTATATTACATTCTGTCAATTATCTGTCTATTAACGTATATTTTTTATTTTCTTTATTTATTGCTTTATTGGCATAATATTACAATGAGCTTCAGCGAGAGTATAGAATATCTGTTCTCGGGAGCAAAGTACCATTATGCAAAACAAATAAAAAAAGTCCTGCACCCGCAATTACTTCGAGTGCAAGACTAATATTATATGACCATAGTTCCTGTCAGAAGAACTTAAATATTATTGCAATACTCCTTGCCAGGCCGATATTATTTCCTGGTCAGTGCAGTCCTTAACAATCACAGCCTGGCCGATTCCTTTGGGTAAAATCAATATCTTCTGACCAGCCTTGTTCTTCTTGTCGGTTTTCATATGCTGCAAAAGTCTTTCCGCAGTCCCGGCTTTAATCTCGGTCATAAGGCCGAACCCTTGCAACAGAGCTGTTATCCGATTAAGCTCTTCCAGAGTCAGCATTCCTCTTCCTTTAGCCAGACAGGCAGCCGCTACCAAACCTACACTAACTCCCTGGCCATGAGTTATTCCCTTATATTCCAATTCGGTCTCCAGGGCATGGCCAAAACTGTGTCCCAGGTTAAGCAAGGCACGCGCTCCTTGTTCCAGTTCATCCTCAGCAACTTTTTTGACCTTGACTGCCAGGGAACGGGTAACCATTTCTCTCCAGATCGCGCTTTTGCCTTGTTTTATTTCCTCTGTATGTTTTTCCAAATAGCTAAATAATTCATAATCAGCAATCAAAGCATGTTTGATTGTCTCTGCCAACCCGTTTTGAACTTCACTCCAGGGCAACGTCTCCAAGGTAGCGAAATCTGTCCAGACAGCTAAGGGGGGATAGAAAGCGCCCAAAAGATTTTTTCCCGCAGAATGGTTTACAGCCACTTTTCCGCCAATACTGCTATCAACCTGTGCTAAAAGTGTGGTTGGAACCTGAACAAAACGGATCCCTCTCATATAAATACTGGCAAAAAAACCAGCCAAATCGCCGATCACTCCTCCGCCAAAAGCGATTACCAGGGAACTGCGGTCGATACCCAGACTGACAGCTTCGCTTGTCAAGAGGTCAATCCGGTCAAGTGATTTCTGTTCCTCACCATCTGGAACACTAATATAATAGACATTAAAATCCTGCAGCCCTGCAAGCAGCCGGTCAAGATAACGGTCAGCTACATTAGGAGTAGAAATAACCAGAATATTAGCATATGTTAAAGAACGTGTTTTCAGATAATCGCCCAATCCTTCCAAAGGCACTCCCAAAAAAACAGGATAAGGCCGATTTGAGGCTACTTCAATCCTTTGCCAGTTTACCAATTTAGCAGACACCCTCCTTTAAGAATTTCATAATCTCCTGGACTACCTCATCGACTCCCTTATTTGTCGTATCTATTGTACAAGGAGCCTTGGCATAAGTTTCCTGCCGAGACTGCCACAGAGACAGAACTTCTCCCGGACTGCTTTTGAGCAGCGGCCGGTCTGAGTTACCCACGCGCTTAAGAACATCTTCCAAAGAAACAAATAAATAAATCACCAAGCCGTTCTTTTGCAGCAGGTCCAGATTCTCCGGATTTAATACTGTGCCGCCTCCAGTGGAAATGACACAATGCCGCTCGGCACAGACTTTTTTCACAGCCAGAGACTCTTCTGCCCGAAAACGGCTTTCTCCATAGCGCTTGAATATGGTGCTGATAGCCAGTCCCGTTACTTCTTCGATAACTGCATCAGTATCGACAAATCTCCAGTTCAGTTCCAGGGCCAACCGTCTGCCAACCGTGCTTTTTCCTGCTCCCATAAAACCGATTAAAACTATATTCTGATAATCCTTCATCATTACACCTGTCCTTATTGTGTTTGCAGATAATCTCTGTATTCCTGCCAGGCTTTTTGCAGTTCAACATAAGTATCTGCCGGAAATTTCGTCAGTATCTCGGCTGCTATAACCCAGGCCACAACATGTTCCAAAACCACTCTGGCTGCCGGCACAGCGCAAATATCGGAACGTTCCACACTGGCCTGGACAATTTCTTTGGTTTCCAGATGGACTGTTGCCAGAGGACTGTACAAGGTGGGAATAGGTTTCATGACAGCTTGCAGGACAATAGGTTCCCCATTACTCATGCCACCTTCGATCCCTCCTGCATTATTGGAGGTATGACTGTAACCCTTGCCTCTGCTGTATTGAATCGGATCATGAACTTCCGAACCCAAACGGTCCGCAGCTTCAAAGCCGATACCAAAAGATACGCCTTTCATGGCTTGAACGGAGAGAACCGCCTGGGCTAACTTGCCGTCCAGTTTACGGTCCCATTGCACATGGGAACCTAAACCGGCAGGAACATTATGGACCTGAATTTGAATGACTCCTCCCAAAGATTCACCCTTCTCTTTGGCCTCTGCCAGGCGCTGCCACATTTTCTGTTCTGCCTGAGAATCTGCCACAGCCCATTCCGAATTCCTGACACGCTGCCAATAATCCTGATTTTCCCGAGTCAAGGCTTTAATCCCGCCGACCGCAGTGACCTGTCCTTTTACCTCGACACCCAAACAATTCAGCAGCTGCATGGCTACGCTGCCTATCGCCACCCGCATGGCAGTTTCCCGGGCACTCGCCCGTTCCAGAATGTTACGCACTTCTGTCCTGTATTTAAGATTTCCAACCAGATCGGCATGGCCCGGTCTGGGAGTAAGCACTTTGCGGCTCTCCAAATCTGCCTCTTCATCCCAAGCCATGACTTTCTCCCAGTTTGCCCAATCGCGGTTGAGTATTTCCAGAGCCAGCGGGGCGCCGGTAGTCAGGCTACCACGCAGACCGGAAAGGAAATTCACCTGATCTGATTCGATCTGCATTCTTCCTCCCCGCCCGGGACCTTTCTGGCGCCGCCCCAAAGCTTCATCAATAATATTCTTAGATATTTTCAAGCCGGCAGGAAGTCCTTCAATTATACCCAGCAATTTGGGGCCATGAGATTCTCCCGCAGTCAAAAAACGCATTTCCTATCACCTTTCTGTCCAATTTGAATATAGTTATACCCATCTTTTATTCTCCCCTCTCCATTCGAACGCATAAGAAACCGGCCAGATCATTCTTCCCTGATCCGGCCGGAAACAGGGGCAATAATAACTTTTTTTTGTTCTCCCGCCGTATTTTTCAGCAATACGGTCAGGCCAATACTGGGGGTTCCTACGGCATTGAAGATTAGATCAGGAGGCCTATTGCCAAAAAGAACCCCCTCACCCAGATCAATTTGCTTCACAAGAACTCCTTGCCTCATAATCCGATAACAATTTAATTCAAGATAAAACTTGATCTGATACCAAGTGTTTTCCGCCAGAGCAGCCTGGCGGGTATCCCTCAGTTCGGT
>DATMYJ010000328.1:0-5902 GCA_035561015.1 Desulfitobacteriaceae bacterium
TTATTTCAGTAACTGAATTTTTCCGCGAGGATCAGAAATAATTGTTCCTCCCCCAACTACAAGTTCGTCCTGATAAAAGACCACGGCTTGTCCGGGAGTAACAGCTCGCTGAGGAGTTTCAAAACAAACTTTAACTTCAGCTCCCTGATTTCCCTTGACCGGAGCAAGCATCTCCTGCAGCGGATAAACTATTGCCGGACTGGGCTGAGCTTTATAACGTATCTTAGCCTCAACCTTTAAAGGTGCTGTTAACTCTGCAAAGTTAATCCAGTTAAGATCTGCTGCCCAAAGTGTATCTGTATAAACTTCCTGATCTTCTCCTAAAATGACTTCCCGTCTTTGGGAATTAATTCCAATCACAAACATTGGTTTACCGAACGTGATCCCCAAGCCTTTTCTTTGCCCGATCGTATAATGAATAATTCCCTGATGTTCTCCCAAAGTATTTCCCCTGGAATCAATGAAATTACCTTTCTGACAGCGTTGGCCGGCTCTGCCCTCAATAAATGAAGCATAATCATCATCCGGAACAAAACAGATCTCCTGACTGTCAGGCTTATCAGCTACTGTAAGAAGGCCTTTTTTTCTGGCCATTTCCCTGATTTCTTTTTTATTATACTCGCCCAGGGGAAAAAGAGTATGCGCAAGCTGTTCCTGAGTCAGCATATATAAAACATAGGTCTGATCTTTCTGTTCATCCTTACCCTTGCTTAATAAAAACCTTCCTGTTTCGAAATCCTTTAATACCCGGGCATAATGGCCTGTTGCTATATATCTGGCTCCAAACCCCCTGGCTTTGAGTAATAATTCATGAAATTTCAAATAGCGGTTACAGGCCAGACAGGGGTTGGGAGTTCGGCCGGCCAGATATGCTTCGGAAAAATAGTTAATAACTTTATTTTCAAATAATTCACGAAAATTGAGAACATAATGGGGAATATCCAGTTGAAAGGCCACTCTGCGAGCATCATCAACAGCTGAAATCGAACAGCAGCCTCCTTCAGCAAACCCTGTCGGGGATTCCGGCCAAACTTGCAAAGTTATGCCGATAACATCATAGCCCTGCTCCTGCAGTAATGCAGCAGCTATACTACTGTCCACACCGCCGCTCATCCCGACAACCACTTTTTCTTTAACCGCATGTACCATACTTTATCCCTTATTTCTTTTATCCAAATAATCCTTAATAGCAGCATGAACAGCATCTGCCGCTAAATTGGAACAATGCATCTTCTGCGGCGGCAGTCCGCCTAAAGCCTCAGCCACTGCCTGATTAGAAATTTCCAAAGCCTCAGCAATTGTTTTTCCCTTCACCATTTCCGTTACCATACTACTGGTAGCCACAGCTGCCCCACAACCGAATGTTTTAAACTTGATATCTTTGATAATATCATCTTCTATATCTAAATAAATACGCATAACATCGCCGCATTGGGTATTGCCAACTTCTCCAACACCATCGGCGTCAGGTATTTCCCCGACATTACGAGGATTGGTAAAATGATCCATGACCTTCTGGGAATACATCTTATTTTCGCCTCTCTTTTCCGTTTACTTAGTCTTGCAAAACTGGTCATATAGGGGCGATATTTTCCGTAAACGCTCCACAATTTTGGGCAAATGTTCGAGTACGTAAGCAACATCCTCTTCTGTATTCTGACGTCCAAGAGTAAATCTCAGAGATCCATGAGCAATCTCATGGGATAAACCCATAGCCAGCAAGACATGAGAAGGATCCAGAGACCCTGAGGTACAGGCAGATCCGCTCGAAGCAGCGATACCCAGCATATCCAGACTCAGCAGAAGAGATTCCCCTTCCACAAACTCGATACTGACATTGACATTATTGGGCAGACGCAAGTCGCCCATGGGACCATTGACCTTGACATGCCTGATACTTTTTACTATGCCAGTCAGCAGTTTGTCCCTCAGTTTTTTTACTCGCTCTGCTTCCTCAGTCATCCGCTGAGCTGCTAATTCACAGGCTTTACCGAAGCCGATAATAGCAGGTGTATTTTCTGTTCCTGAACGTCGCTTTTTCTCCTGTCCCCCGCCATGCATTAAAGGGATGATGCGGACTCCTTTACGTACATACAGTGCGCCCACACCCTTGGGACCATAAATCTTGTGGGCAGAAATCGTCAGCAGATCGGCCTTCAGTTCTTCCACATTTACAGGAATTTTCCCCAGGGCCTGAACTGCATCGATATGAAAGGCCGCACCATGTTCCCGGACTATCCGGCCAATCTCCGCAACTGGCTGAATAGATCCCACTTCATTATTGGCATGCATGACACTGACCAAAATCGTATCAGGGCGTAAAGACTTTATCACTTCATCTACGTCTAAAATACCCTCATTATTAACCGGAAGCACAGTCAGGGTAAACCCGGCCTTTTCCAAATATTTGAAACTATCCAGAACAGCGTGGTGTTCAATTGCCGAAACAATCAAATGGCGGCCTTTCTCCTGCCTGGCCTCAGCCAGACCAAGTATTGCCAGATTATCAGATTCTGTTCCTCCGCTGGTGAAAATTATTTCTTCCGGCTTGGCCCCGATCAGCATAGCAACCTGAGATCTTGCTTCTTCCAAAGCATATCTGGCTTCCCGGCCAAAACTATGAATACTGGAGGGATTGCCGTACTTCTCAGTGAAATAAAGCATCATTAAATCAGCAACTTCCCTGTCCACTGGAGTAGTTGCACTATGATCCAGGTATACTTTTCTCATAATAAATCCCACCTTCATAATTGCTAATGAAGTTCAAGACGCACTGCGCACCATTTGACTTTTGAGCACCTGTTTCCTGCTGCGAAACCCAAGTCCTGATTTCATTCTCTGACTAGCTGTTTCTGTTCCAGACCTCAGATATGGTACATAAACAGGCCTGTTTCAAACTTCTTATTGACAGCATTTTCCACCATATCGGCTAGAGTAATAGAATCGATAACGCCGGCAATCGAGTCCCGTACCCTTTCCCAGATCATCCTGGTTACACAGGATTCCGCCTTATGACAATTTTCCGGGTTCTCTTCGGCAACACAATCAACCGGAGCCAGGGGGCCTTCCAACACCCTGATTATTTCCCCGACATAAATATTTTCAGGTTCTCTGCCCAGTGTATATCCGCCTTGAGCTCCGCGCACACTCTTTACCAAACCATTCTTACGCAAACCAGCAAAAAGCTGTTCCAGATAATGTTCTGAAATCCCCTGCCTTTTGGCAATTATTTTCAAAGAAACAGGACCTTCACCGATATGCTGGGCCAAATCAAACATGGCCCTGACTCCGTAACGACCTTTGGTCGAGAGTTTCAAACACCCTCACCCCTTTTTCCTAACTCGGTCTGACTCCGAACAAAGATTCTTTGGATATCTTACAAAAATACTCGGAATATGTCAAGCTAATTTCCGTCTGTTTCAGTCTGGTTTAACCATCTGAAAAACGTTGCCTCTGAGAGGAATTTTTCGTCCTTTACTGTTAAATTGAACCTGGAAAAAGAATCAGCTATAATGAAGTCATGTTACCAATAATCCGGTGAGTTAGAAATAAAATAAAGGTGGAATCTGGATATGGATTTGTTTGATTACAATATCAGCCAGAGCAACAGTACTCCGTTAGCTGAAAGAATGCGGCCTTCTAACCTGGACGAATTATTGGGCCAGGAACATATCATCGCCCGGGGAAAGTTATTGCGAAAACTGATTGAGACAGACAATATCCCATCCATGATCCTGCAAGGACCACCAGCCAGCGGCAAAACCAGCTTGGCTTTTCTGATCAGCAAAATGACCAAGGCGGAATTTGTGAAACTCAATGCTGCTGCGCTGACAGTCAGTGAACTGAGGTCAGTTCTTGTTCAGGCCAGAGATAACCTGAGGTATTACCGCAAAAAAACAATTGTTTTTATCGATGAAATCCATGCCCTGAAGGCAAATGTACAAATGACGCTCTTAGCTGATGTTGAAAACGGAACAGCAGTACTGATTGGAGCCACAACAGAGAGTGTGGCTCATGAAATAATTCCCCCTCTCGCCTCACGCTGTCAGATCTACAACCTCAGGTTTCTAAGCAAATCAGATATTATTAAACTGCTGACATCCGCTTTGCAGGACCAGGAACGCGGTTTTGGTCAGAAAAATCTCTCCCTTGAGCAGGAAGCAGCGGAATATCTGGCTGCCATCTGTAACGGTGACGCCCGCAATGCCCTTAATTCCCTGGAAATAGCCGCCTTTAGCACTGAACCGGGAACCGCAATTAGCCTGGATATTATTCAGCAAGCCTGTCAGCAGCAATATAAAGGTATAACAACTACGGAATACTATGATTTGATTTCAGCTTTTATCAAATCCATGCGGGCCGGACATACTGATGGCGCGCTTTACTGGCTGGCCAGAATGCTGCAAGCCGGAGTCGACCCTTTATTCATAGCAAGAAGAATCGTCATTCAGGCTGCCGAAGATGTGGGTTTGGCTAATCCCCATGCTTTGCAGCTGGCTGTTGCTGCCAAAGAAGCAGCAGAATTTCTGGGAATGCCTGAAGCCCGCATCCCTTTGGCAGAGGCAGTCATCTATATTTGCGAAAGCCCCAAATCCAACTCAGCTTACAAAGCTATCAGCCAGGCTCTCAATCTGGCAAAAGGCACAAGTTCTTATGCCGTTCCCAATCATCTGAAAAACAGCACAGGCCAATATGTCAATCCTTTAGATAATCCCGGGACTAAACTGGAATATCTGCCCCAAGAACTGCAGAACAGCAAATTTTATGATCCCCAAAATTCCGGTTTTGAGCAAAAGATCCATACTAAATACCACCCTGAGTAAAGCGAGAAAATCACACAGTTAAATAGAGAAGCCGAACAAAATTTACTTGTAGTTCGGCTTCTCTTTGTGCTTCTTTTTTGTACGGAGTAATATTATTGACCACCAGCCCCGAGTAATTACCGGCTCATTTTCCCATAATCAGACATGTTTATCAATCATTTGGGCCAGATCGGTTTTGGAACAAAAACCAATAACTTTATCAATCATGTTGCCACCTTTAAAAACTCCGAGGGTAGGGATACTCATTACTCCATATTGTCCGGCGATCTGATTGTTTTCATCGACATTAAGTTTGCCGATTTTTACCTTTCCCACATATTCATCAGCCAATTGGTCGATTACAGGAGATACCATGCGGCAGGGACCGCACCAGGGAGCCCAAAAATCCACAAGTACCAGTGTTGCTGACTTCAGAACATCCTGATCCCAGTTGGTTTTGGAAAAGGTTTTGACATTAGCACCTGACATAAAAACACCTCCGTTTTTAAAGTCTCATTTGATAAATTTAGCTAGTATTCCAATAAGTTCTTCCAGGGCTTTGTCATTATCATTTTCAGCAGCCTTGCGCAGACATACCCGGGAATAATTTTCAAATACAATTGTCCCCACTTTATGGATTGCCGCCCGAACTGCCGCTACCTGGACTAAAACATCGACACAATATTTATCATTATCCACCATGCGCTGTAAGCCTTTAACCTGACCTTCAATTTTTTTAAGACGACGAATAATGTCTTCCTTAGAGTCATTATAAGGAGTTGTATCCATATACAATTGCCTCCAATACCCATAGGGGGTAATCTAATTATATCTGGCTGTTTCACCTGTGTCAAAATATTTTATGAGCAGCTTGTTACTAATTCTAAATCAGGAAGGGTTATTTGTCCTGATGTGCAGCTCCTTAAGCTGTTTGTCTGTAACAGCCGACGGAGCGTGGGAGAGCAAACAGGAAGCACTTTGAGTTTTGGGAAAAGCTATGACATCCCGGATATTTTCCCTGTTTGTCAACAACATAATCAATCTGTCCAGACCAAAGGCTAAGCCGCCGTGGGGTGGTGTCCCGTATTCAAAAGCATCCA
>DATMYJ010000329.1:0-6193 GCA_035561015.1 Desulfitobacteriaceae bacterium
GGAAAAAACAATATTGTCGATTCTTATGTTGGATATTGACAACTTCAAACTATTGAATGATAATTACGGTCACAACAAAGGGGATAGCACCTTAATCGCTGTGGCCAATCAAATAAGTTCAGTTGTAAGACATTCGATGGATTTTGCTGCCCGCTGGGGTGGTGAAGAATTTATTTACATAGCATTTGGTATTGGTGAACAGGAGATAACCAATATTGCCGAAACTATCAGAGAAAAGATTCTAGCCTTAAGAATACCCCATGAATTTTCTTCAGCCGGCAACATTGTTACCGTAAGTATCGGCACCTGTACTATTGAAGTAACAGACGTGGCCGATATCAGCAAAGGCATCGATCTTGCAGACAAGGCTCTTTATCTGGCTAAAACGAGTGGGCGTAACTGTGTTAAAAGCATCACTGGCTTAAACGGGAGTAATGAACTGCTGAAAAATGGGGAGCAATGAGTTGACTAATTTTATACCTGGTCTTTATTGTAATTTAAACAACTCCTATTTCCCTGGTTTATTTTGAAAGGGGAGGACTAAAATGAAAACAGCGACAGATTCATTGCCGCTCAATTTGTTGTAGAAAACTAACCGGCACAGGGTTGCTATCACGGTAATGCTGACAAGAATAATAAAGGAGTGCAAACAACCGTTTGGCAAAGACCGGCTGCTTGCACTCCTTGGACATTAGTCGAAAATTAATTGGATTTGCATGGTTGTTTTAGCACCAGCAGAAAATAAAATTCGTGCTTATTATCAGGATAATTATCACAGGGGACACAGTTTTATTTGACCCCATGCCGCCAGCTGATCATCCATAATTACGAGGGCACCGCTTACGCCGGGAACCTGAGAAGCCCAGTTGACAGCATCTCCTATATCTTCTTTTCCCTGGACCAGATTTCCCGTTGCTGTGGCAACAGCATCGGCTAAAGATGTTTCTGGGGAAAGGATCACAACAGCATCGGCTTTGCCTAAACTCAGGGAAGGACCGACTCTGCCGGAAGATGTACAAACACCCAGGGGACTCTGGGTCGGCCGGATTTCCAGGGCAACACGATTGGAAAGAGGGGACTGACCGGCAAAGATACCCACAGTGCGCAGCCGGCTGGTGCGAATATAGATATCACCGCCATTTTCGACAATAACTTCCCGTGATCTGCGGGAAAGTTCCTTGCCTACCCAGGCTGCCATTGTACCGGCCACAGCTGCCATCGGGCCTACACCGGCTAATTCGGCGGCCCAGGCCATTTCCTGAACGATTTGCGGAGCGCCAGGCAGTAAGGAGTATGGGGTCAGGGCGTTCAGAAATTGTGGGTCGCGCTTAATATATTCTTCGAGTGGCCGGCGAGCCTCTAGGACCAGGTTTTCTGTCCATTTGGCTAAAGCGGGTGAATAGCGGTCTTTGCATACTCCGATATCCAGGTCGGTTTCTTTGACAACAACCTGAAAGTGAACCAGATCCTGCTGCCGGTGCATTTCTCTGTAAGAACGTTCCAGGTATTCCAAGTTACAGTCTGACCTCCATAGCCCGTACCGGGCAGACTTTGACACATAATTCGCATAACACGCACAGATCCCCGATAAAACTTACCTCCATTGAAGGTCGTTCCAACTTGAGGGCCCCGGTAGGACAAATAGCTGTGCAGGCTCCGCACATGACGCATTTCTCTTCATTGCGCACTATTTCCCGGTCCAGATCTTCAATGGTAACACCGAGCCGGCGCAGATAATCGAGTCCCTGGGCGCTTTTTTCACCCTCGACTTCCAGTACCATTGTTCCTTCTTTCTGGGGATTGACATTGGCTTTGACAATGTTGATCACTAAATCATAATCCTTAACCAAACGGTAAATCATTGGCTTATCTGAAGTTTCAGCGCTGAAATGCAATACTATTCTTTTCGGTGACATGCGGCAAACACCCCTTCTTTAAAACAGTTGCAGTCTATTTGCTTTTAGCGGTCATGTAGAAAATTGGACTGACGGCCCTCGGCTGGAGAAGGTAAGGCCTGAACCGGTTCGCTTAGGAAAAACTGACCATTCAATATCCAATCCTTCAGGGTAGCCGCGATTTCCCGGGCTCGCGGCAGGCTGGAGAGGGGGGCGGTAATAACCTGTTTGCCGTCAACTGTGATTTGACCGGATTTCAGATCGGCATAGCTGACATAGCCTAAATTACCTGGCTTCAGGTTAGGATAAGCATCTCCATAGTCGACAATAGGGGCAAAAAGTTCCTCGTCTTTGACAGCGGCATGTCTGGCGATTTCTTCATTCAGGATTGGAATAGGTATCCCGATGCCAATGCTGATAGTAGCACCGTACCCAAGATAACTGGTCCCTACCAGCCAGCGCGGGCTCATTTGTTTCAGATCGCCGATTACGGCCAGAGTTCCTCCGGCCGGTCCCAGATCTTCTCCTTTAACTTTTTGGATTGTGGGAAAATGCTGGGTGCCATGCCAGGCAACATAACCGATGCCGCCTCCCAGAAAGATGCGTGTCCCGATACCGATTGTTTGAAAATAGGGATCTTTCAGAAGCGGGCTGAGCTGCCCGGCTGTAGAATAGTGAGCATTGCCCAGCTGGGGTTTAAGCATGCCCATATAGGTATAAATAACCCGCTTGGTCAGGTTGACAGCGCAGTTGTAATTCTGATAAGCGTTGCGCGGATTGAATAAAGTGGCTTCATTGATCGAATCGATAGTGACAGTGGTATCAATTTCCCGGCGCGGATAACAATCGGTACCGTAACCAACAGCTTTTATTCTAATTGGTTTGCGGGCTACCAGATCCTGGATCACATGCCCGCCTCCGTAACGAAATTCTCCGGGGTAATTGCTGTTCAAAGGATCGTCTTCCGGAACTTCTGTGGCTCCAAGGTAGACATCTACTGCGGCCAGACCGCCATAGGCTGGCACTCCATTCAGCCACACTTTCTGCATTTTCATACGCGGAGTAGTATGTCCAAGAGAAAGAAAAGCGCCGGAAGAGCACATCGGGGCAAAAGTACCGGTTGTAACAACGTCAACTTCCCGGGTTGCCTGGCTCAGACCCTTTTCTTCAACAATCGCAATTAATTCATCTGCCGTGACGACTACGGCCTGACCCGCCTTGATTTTGGCATTGATCTCAGCATAAGTTTTTTCTACACCCATAAGCTGGTTCCACTCCTTCAGTGCTAGTTTAAGCTGCTCTTAGGGCAGCGTTTATACACTATCTAAGTACCTGCCAAAAGTAAAACCTCTTCTTTGGCAGAAGAGGCAATAGGCATTTTCCTCCTCTTATCTGCCAGAAGATCATTCTTCTGCAGGAATTAGCACCATACTCTGAGCACTGGCTGTTTGCCTTGAACACAGAGCTGGTTGCCGGGTTTCATCGGGCCAGTCCCTCCACCACTCCGGATAAGAGTATAAATTATTGTAATTAGAAACAGTTTAGCAGTAGTCCGGAGGTGTGTCAAGAGACTGAGCGGCAATATTTAAAGGGAAAAGTATTGACAACAAATATAACGGCTGGTATATTGAACATAACAAATGGTATGTTTGTTAAGAAGGGGCCAACACGCTCACTGGCTTATGAATATACAGGAAAGGAGTTTGCGTGTTTACTTATGAAGTTAAGTGAGCGGCTTAAATAAAATGCTTACTAAAAAGAGAGCATAATAGAAGTTAGGGAGGATTGAATATTTTGTATAAGAATAATGATATGATTCCGCCACATGTGAAAGAATTTCTGAGATTTGCTAAGAATGATCCCGAAGGCTTTTGGGAAGAAGCGGCCAATAATGCTTCCGAGGATATTCATTGGTTTAAAAAATGGGACAAGGTTTTCAAAAATGATTACCCGACTTTCGAATGGTTCAGCGGCGGTCTCACCAATATCAGTTATAACTGTATCGACTACAATGTAATTCAAGGCAGAGGCGGCAGAGCCGCTATCGTTTCCGAGTCCGGGGAAACCGGAGAAACCCATGTTATAACATATGCTCAACTGCTCGTGCTGGTCAAAGAGTATGCTGCCGCTCTCAGAGGAATGGGAGTTAAGAAGGGTGACCGCGTCGCAGTTTACATGCCCATGAGTATTGAATCGATTACCGTTTTATATGCTTGCGCACGGATTGGTGCTATCCACGTAGCTATTTTCGCTGGTTTTTCCGCTGGCGCAGTAGCTGACCGCCTTGAAATCACAGGTGCCAAGTATATGTTTGTCCAGGATGGTTCCTTACGCCGCAGCAAACCCTTTGAGCTCAAATCAATAGTTGATGACGCTCTGGAAAGAGTGCCTGGTATCGTCGAAAAGGTAGTTGTTCTGAAATCCAAAGGCCAAGCCGAACCTGTAATGAAGGAAGGCAGAGACCTTCACTGGGATCAATGGCTGGCACTGGGCGAAGGACAAAGCTCTGAAGTTGAACAGATGGAAGCTAATGATCCTCTCTTCCTGCTCCCGACTTCCGGAACCACTTCCAAGCCTAAGGTTACCGTGCATAAGCATGGCGGCTATCAACTCTGGGTCTATTGTATGGCCAAATGGATTTACGGTCTGAAGGAAGAAGATGTCTGGTTCTGCACCTCCGATATCGGCTGGATTGTTGGTCATAGTTATAACGTATACGGACCGCTGCTCTGCGGCTGTACAAACGTTATTTATGAAGGCACTCCGGATTATCCCCATAAGGATATGTGGTGGCGGATTTGTGCTAAAAATAAAGCTACTGCTATGTGGCTGTCCCCAACAGGAATCAGAGCTCTCATGTCCTATGGCATTGACGAAGCTAAAAAGAACGATCTCAGCTCTGTTAAGAGAATCTTCAGTGCCGGTGAGACTTTGAACCCGCCAGCTTGGGAATGGCTGCAAAAAGGCGTTTTCGAAGACAGAATCCCGGTTATTGACCATATGTGGCAAACTGAAACCGGCGGTCCGGCCTTTGCCAACTTCTACGGCTTGGGCATGATTCCCATTAAACCCGGCTCAGCCGGCATTCCGGTACCGGGCGTAATCGCCGAAGTTGTCAACGAAAAAGACGGCACACCGGTAGCTCCTGGCGAAAAAGGAATCGTTACCTTTACCAAACCTTTCCCCGGACTTATTGCCACCCTGTGGGAAAATCCGGAAAGATACGTTTCCGAATACTGGGAGAAAACTCCGCAAACCATGAAGAAATGGTATTTGGGCGATGCAGCTCATATCGATGAAGACGGTTATGTTTGGTTCGCCGGACGTTCCGATGAAGTTATCAAGATCGCAGCCCACCGGATCGGCACTGTCGAAATCGAAAGTGCCCTGATTTCTCATCCGGCAGTAATTGAAGCCGGTGTTTCCGGTGTTCCCGATGAACTGAGAGGCGAAGTTGCCAGTGCTTTCGTTGTCCTGACAAAGGGTACCGAACCCACAGATGCCCTGAAGAAGGAACTGATTTCTCATGTCCGGACAACAATGGGTCCGATCGTAGTTATCGGCGGCATTACTTTTGTTTCCGCTCTGCCTAAGACCAGAAGCGGCAAGATCATGCGTCGTGTAATGAAAGCTCTGCTTACAGGCCAAGATCTTGGTGATATCTCCACTATGGAAGAAGGCGCTTCCATTGATGAAATTAAAGCAGCTATCGCAGGGGTAGCCAAATAAAGAAATTTCTTATTTAGCCTGAAATAGTTCTAAGGTTCCTTAAACTTATAATATGACGCATTTCGGTTAAACTAATAAGCCCTTGGTTGCGCCAACAGGCAAAACCGAGGGCTTATATACATAAAAAGGTTTAATAGAGGGGGACAGGATGATGGCCGACCACGATACATGGCAGGTAATACTTGATGGGGCCTCCCAAGTATTCACAGAAAGAGGATATAAGGGAGCAACCCTGGATGAAATAACTAGTCGCATTAAGATGACCAAAGGGGCGCTGTATCATTATGTCTCCAGTAAGGAGGAATTATGGCTCAAATGCCATATGTATACGTTGGATAAGGCCATAAACAATGTCCGTCCCATCTATGAAAGCAGTCTTTCGCCGGATGTAAAATTGCACGAGATGATTAAATCTCATATTCAGAACATAATTGGCCACGCCACTTATTATACCAATTATATTTTCGAGAAAAATTTTATCCCGCAATCTCCCCAACTGCAGCACCTTTCACGTCGCCGGGATGAGTTTGAACAATTTTTCAGTACTGTTATCAAAGAAGGTATAGAAT
>DATMYJ010000330.1:0-2590 GCA_035561015.1 Desulfitobacteriaceae bacterium
TGCTTATAGTGAATTTTAGTTCACCGGCCTTAAGATCAATTGTAATGTCCCGTTTCCGTTTCCGGCTCTGTAGGTTTTCCGTTTTAGGAATTCCTTGGAGCTTGTTTAAACTTTACTACACTAATCGGTTTCCCATCGGACTATTTACTCCCCCATTGTAAAAGCATAAGTGCAAATGCTCAACATCCGTAACGATGAAGGACACTTACGCTTTAATGGTACCAAAAAGAATGCACACCCCTTTATTGAGTACCTGCTGCCTTAACCTAAAGGAACACCGTAATTTGAATAACTCAAAACAACCTCTTAACCCAGCCTTATGTGCGTAATACCGTGGAGGGCAAGTTTAGTGTAGGCAAAAGGAAATACCGACTTGATTGCATCTTTGCCAAGTTAAAAGAAACGGCAGAATGCATGATTGCCAGGCAATTTTTGTAATGAACCTGGAGCATAAGCTCAGGGTTCTATTTGTCCAAATTTTGCGGGGCTTGTTTAGAGTATTCGATGAAGCGAATTTTATTTAAATTTAGTAATGGGGGTTTGGCTAGCAAGCCCTAGTTAAACACCGCGGAAGTAAGCGGCGAAGCTAAATAAATTCACTGGCGCTTCTCTCTTGCTCTGCAAGACCAAACTGAGTTTCATAAAGTTTTTTATACAAGGGGTTCATCTCTATTAAGTCCTGATGCTTACCGGCTGCGATAATTTTACCTTTTTCCAGAACGATAATCTTATCGGCTGCCAGGATAGTGGACAGACGGTGAGCAATAACAATTGCTGTCCTGCCCTCCAACAGAACTGCCAAGGCCTCTTGTATTTTTCGTTCAACAACCGTATCCAAGGCACTGGTTGCTTCGTCTAATAAGATAATTTTGGGACTTCTAAGCAAAACTCTTGCTATAGCTAATCGCTGCCGTTCTCCGCCTGAGAGACGATATCCCCGTTCACCAACAATGGTCTGGTACGCTTGAGGTAAATCTTCTATTGTCTCGTGGATCTGGGCAGCCCGGCAGAATAGCTTGCGGCCAATAAGGTGTAAATGTCCTGAGTACCCGCCATATAATAGACCAGTCAAGATATTCTTTACTCGCCAGTTCCCGCAATTGCCATCGATTTCCTCCGGGACCGGGTCCTCCGGGACCCGGTCCCAGCCCCAGACTGCGAAAATCTACCGCCATTGAATATTTCACCTCACGTTTAAATCATTGCTGCTTTATACAACAAGATAACATAAAATAAATAAGAGAGCAGGAACAGGCAGTTAAGCGGAACCATAGATTGGGCAAAAACATAAATTAAGCAATAAGCAAAAATACGGTTCAGAGAACTCAAGTCGGGAAGGCCACAGGCAAATACCTTGTTAAAGATGCAAACTAATTATATTACTAAATTAAGAATTTGCTGCGCATTTGCTTTACTAGTGGATCGGTGAAGCCTTTTTACCCCTTAAAAATGAGGCAACTTCCGCAATCAGTGACAATACTGCCGAAATATAAAAAGCAATGCGTAAACTGGACATGACAGCAGGCGCAATCAATTCAGGAAAAAATATGTTTCCTAAGACGATTTGCTGACTGGCCTGGGGTAAGTGCTGAAGAACTTCAGTCGGCAGAAGTTGGGCCATCGGGTTATACCCCAGAAAGGCAGCAAACAATGCCCCTGTAGGCGGCAGGTTAGAAATCTGTTGAGCCACGGCATCTGAACTCCTGCATTGACAAATAATGAAAAACAGAAGCGCACAGTATTTTAATCCATGGATTAAAACTATGTTTCTTTTCTGAAACGGAGAACTAGGAACACTCCACTTCACTGTCCGTGCAAAATTTAGACCCTTAGCGATCCGCGGAACGCCCTAACTCCATAGTAAGAGGGCGCACTGTTATGATACACGAAGACACTGTCATAGCGGCGATCAGCAAAGAGAGCGCCGCCGAGTTTTCTAATAGCAGAAGGTGTTTTCACCCAGCTCGACGTTTTCGTATCGAAATTTCCAAGTTTTTGCAACTCCCGATATTGTTCTTCCGTTAAAAGCTCAATGCCCATGGCAGCTGCCATATCAATAGCGCTATTCTCTGGTTTATTTTCTTTCCTTGACTCCAGCCCTTCACGGTCATAACAAACATTTCTGCGGCCTTTAGGGCTTTCTGCTGAACAATCATAAAAAATGTATTCACCCGTCTCTTTATCATAACCAACAACATCCGGTTCGCCGCCAGTTCTTTCCATTTCATTGAGTGACCACAGTTTTTCAGTATTAGCTTCCAGCTTTGCTTGTACTCTAACCCATTCAAAACCTTTATGGCGGTTCATGTTTTTCTTAAAACGAACTTTCAATGCTCTGAGTAGCTCTTCACTTTGTTCTGGTGACAACTCCCTTTTTCCATTTTTCATAATGAAACCTCCCTTATTTCATAAACAAAATGCAATATCAAGGCAACTTCTATCTTCTCAACGTAAACGTCAAGTATATTTCAGCCACAACAAATCCTTTCCAAGCTTCAGAAATTCTTACTATTTGAAAACCAAGAAACTCCGTACTTGTATTATTAACTCCATTTTAATCTTATTCTCAATAATTATTTAATTTCTCCAC
>DATMYJ010000331.1:0-2276 GCA_035561015.1 Desulfitobacteriaceae bacterium
ATTGTTATTGACACAGAGGCGAAGCCCGCGTCCAACCTCCTGCCGTTTGCGGACATCGGAACCGCTTTGCTTCAGGGTACAGATTTGAAAGACATTAGGATTATCCCAACCCTCCCGCAGGGCTGAGTGAGAGAAAATAAAACGCACAGGCTCTCGGCGATCCAGCAGCCTTTCCTTATCTTTCATGATTAGGTCATAAGCATCGGCATCATCAGAGGTATTTTCTTTTTTATCGCCGATTTTACTGTTTTTCAAGCGGTTGCTTTTTTTATCAATAGAAAAATACCCAGTATGAGTTTTATCGGCTTTGATTTTATCGAGGTAGTCGAGGTAATCATCCTCACCAATTGCCAGCTGCCTTTCTGCCAGAGCAGCTTCATATTCTTCTTCGAAAATCCGGGCATACTCGCCATTAAGGGCTGTCCCAGACTCGTCATACTGTTTATATTTGGCCACCTCGTCAATAAAAAAGAGAGAAAGCACTTTTATTCCTTCATAGAACAGCTGACGTTCTCTTTCTAGGTGAGATTTGATTGTTTCCCGGATCTGAATACGGCGGATATGCTCTTCATTAACCGAGCCTATTACATCGCCTGCTGAGATTAGCACACCATTGGTAAATTCCACTGTGTTGGTCAGGCCGCTGATTCGGGCTACAGTATAGCCCGTGTATTCTTCCAGGCCTCCGGATCGTTCAAAAAGATTGTAACCTTCGCGTATAATTTTGGTAACCTTTCTGGGGGCTTTAGCACCCTTTACTTCAAATTCCAAACTGGCGGAAGGCGGCCGATCTCCTGATAAATTGATATTTTCCAGATACAAATAGTTTTCTATGGCTGTTGTTCCGGTAACAGAAATCCCCTTCACCGCTATCTTCTTCACCAACCGCTTATTATAGGCCTCCAGGGCATCAAGACGATAAACCAGATTGTAGATAGAGTCCTTTTTATGGGTGGCAGAATAACGCAGGGTCATTAAAGGCTGAAATTCTTTCAGTCTTTCTTTGGTGGCAGCACCTTCCACCGACTGGGGCTCATCAATAATCAGGATAGGATTCGTGGCCGCAATAACGTCAATCGGGCGGCGGGAGCGGAAGCTGTCCAGCTTCATATAGATACGCCGGGCGTCTTTACCCTTGGCATTAAAAGCTTGGGAGTTAATGATCATAACATTGATACCACTATCGTGGGTAAACTGGTCAATCTTGGTCAAGTCCTGAGAATTGTAGATAAAAAAGCGTATTTTCTTATGGTATTCTTCCGCAAAATGGTCCTTTGTCAGATCAAAGGACTTAAAAACACCTTCACGTATTGCTACTGAGGGAACAACCACAATAAACTTGCTCCAACCATAGAGTTTATTAAGCTCAAACATGGTCTTTATGTAGGTATAGGTTTTGCCCACCCCTGTCTCCATCTCTATTGTTAGATTATATTTCCCCTCCAGCCTGGACGAGGGCTCGATTTGGTACTGCCTTTGTATCTTCTGCAAATTTTTCTTGATTACATCGTCAGGCAAAATAACTCTTTTATTATTAAAGCCGGTAAACTCTTTTTCCCTGAAAAAGGACTGCTGCTCTTCGCCGATGACTTTGCCTTTGTCAATAATATAGGAGGAAGAGATATTGGGCTGACCGACAAATACATCACAAACAGCAGCAGCTGCATCAGCCTGGAATTTCTGATGTTTAAACTTGAGCTTCAATGATGGCTACCTCCTATATGACCTTTACTGTTGTGTCCGGGGCATGCAATTTGAATATTTCCTCAACGTTGATTTTATCCGGACTGTTGGCAAAACTACTGTCTCGAAATACAACTCGGAGCGGTCGGCGTTTGGCAATTTCGCGAACCACTTTTTCCGAAATCTTTTCGGCAAAACAGGCAACCAGGGAATTCTCATCAACAGTATGAACAGTTACACTCTCGATTTTTTCAATATTATGTTTTAGGGAGAGTGGCAAACCCCAATCAAGAAGTACACCGTAGAGCAAATCCAAATCAGTACGATCTTCCTTGATATTGGACTCCAGTCCGGCAAGCAGAGATTGATTGTATTTTCATATTGCTGTTGTCTAACTTAAATACTCTAAAACCTGTGTCTACTAGAGGTTTTTTATTTTGTCCAACTTTCAATTGTGCGTTATAACTTAAGATATCCTCAGCAACTCTTTTTCCTGCTCTGCGAATGCGTTCTTTAGCTAGCTCTGTAATGAGACGGGGCCGATTAAGTTCATCTAACACGGAAATTGCATTTTCAATTATATGTTTTTGATT
>DATMYJ010000332.1:0-2580 GCA_035561015.1 Desulfitobacteriaceae bacterium
ACTCTGGCGACGATCGCTGTCAAAGCTCTAGGCGGACTATTTGGGGTGCGCTTTAAAGATCAGCTGCATCTCATTCTGGGTTTTAGTGCCGGCACGGTTCTGGGGGTAGCTATTTTTGACTTGCTGCCCGAGGCGCTGGAACTGACCCGGGATAATTACAGTATGGAAACCGTGACTATACTGATGGCGGCAGGATTTTCTTTATATATGCTGCTGGATAGATTCTTCTCCTTGCATCTTCATGTCCAGGAAGGTTGTGAAAATGCCAGGCATGGCGGTAGTTTAGGCGCTTTCGCCCTAACTTTCCACAGCTTTCTGGATGGGTTTGGAATTGGCATGGCCTTTAAGGTCTCTTCAACAGTCGGCTGGATTGTGGCCGTAGCAGTTTTGAGCCATAGCTTTTGGGATGGAATTAATACCGTCAATATAATATTTAAAAACGAGGGAGAGAGAAAATCGGCCCTGAAATGGCTGGTGGCATCTTCCCTGGCACCTGCTTTCGGAGTTGCCTCCACTTATTTCTTTACAATTTCGGCCCCCACTTTGGGGTTGATATTATCTGTATTCATCGGTTTATTCCTCTATATCAGCGCCTCTGATTTGATCCCCGAAAGTCATCATAAACACCCTACTTTATATACTTCCTTGATGACGATTATCGGGATGGCAGTTATTTACCTCGCGGTCCAATTAGCTGGTTAAGTTTTAATCAGATCCAGGCTGTTTAAATAATAGGGTCAGAAATTTGTTTGCAAGCAACAAGTTTCTGACCTTTTGACGGATATACAGAAAGACTGATAGAAGTTACACGTGACATAGTTGTAAATGTGGCAAGAAATTGATACGATCTTGCAAAGGCAAATTGCTGATAGAGGGGCTAAAGAATTCCACTGAATATCATATGGGAGTGATTCATGAGATGGCAGGATTTGATACTTATTTCATTTATAATACTGGGATAATTGATTGTCTGAACACCCTTGAAGAAGGTCTTTTAAAACTGGATTCCAAACCAGGAGGATACCTTTGGTTGGATTATTATGCTCCATCAAAGGACAACCTTGCGCTTTTAATTGAGCCTCTCGGGATTCACTATCTATCTTTGGAGGATTGTCTGGATGAAAACCAAATTCCAAAGATCAACGAATATGAGACATATGTGCATATTTTGTTTAATACCTTTTTATATTCGGACAAAGACGTACTGATTAAGGAGGCCAATCTGTTCCTGGGTAATAATTTCATCGTTACTATAACGAGAGCGGGGATTAATAATCCCGATTTTACAAGAGGGTATCTAGCTCTCATCAAAAAGGAAATGCGGAATGCCAAATTGGGACCATCGTATGCCATGCATGTTATATTGGATTATATCGTCGATCAGAAGTTTACGGCAATTGATGCAGTTGGTGACGACCTTGCCAATCTTGAAGATATTATGACGGAGAATCATGATGCCTTCGATTACTCCTTGCTGCAGAGAATACGACAATCGCTTATGGCACTGAGGAAAAGTCTGTTTCACGAAAGGGAGATTATGGTTAAAATATGCCGTAACGATATTGACATAATACCGGATAAGGTCATCATCCATTATAACGATATATATGATCACATCACCAAGTTTTTCGAGCTTACTGAAATTTACCGTGAAATAGTGACAAGCCTTATCCAGACGAATCTTTCCATGCTTAACAACGATATTGCAAAAGCGGCAAATGATACCAATCTGTCTGTAAGAAGGCTGACCTTAATAACCACTATATTCATGCCTCTAACTTTGATTGCCGGTATAGGCGGAATGTCAGAGTGGTCCATGATGACAGGGCCTGAAAACTGGAGGATTGCTTATCCCGTTTTTTTAGGGATTATGATGCTTATAGGCCTGGCCAACTATTTTGTATTGAAATGGCTGGAACGAAAAGATTAATTTTATCGTTTGCACGAGTGTTAATATTCTCACCCACTCTGCCCTCGCTTTCAGCGTATCAGCCAGCCATAATCTTGCCGGCAATCCACTATATAGTCAACAAACGCAATCTGATCCCTGATCTGATATAAAACCAGATACCTCTTATCAATAACCATCTTGTGATATTTGTTTGGCGGGATAAATTCGGCCTCCAGAAAAGGAAAACGCTCCTGTATCTGGTGAAGGGAGCGAATGGCAGCCATCAATTCATTTTTTACATTATGGCAGCAGAAGGGCTTTACAGGGCCATGAAGCGGACATAGTTTGCCAGCATCTGACGGCAACGCTCTGAAACAACAACTTTATAGCGAGGTGTTTTTTTCATTTTCCACCTCGTCGATAATACTGTCTAAATAGCTGTCCAGTTCGTCTGGAGTGCAGCCCATACGGCCGGTCAGACGGTCTTCCTCAACAGCCAGAAGTTCTTCCCGGAGTTTCAACATTTTCTCCCGACGTGTAAACGCCTCTATATCCATGACCACGAGATCACCTTCACCGTTTTTTGTTAGATACACAGGCTCTCCGGTAGACTTGCACAACGCCGCGATTTCGTTGTAATTCTGCCGGATGCGGACGGTTTAATCTGCATAATACCAGCTCTTTGTAGT
>DATMYJ010000333.1:0-5678 GCA_035561015.1 Desulfitobacteriaceae bacterium
GTTAATATGTATGTTAAAGCCGCGTTAATGTGATAGTAAATGTGAGAGTTATTGGCAGCGTATAAAAAGGGCTTAAGTTAGTTAAGTCCTTTTTTGTCTTTGCTGACCAATGCTGAATATTATAATATCAGCTGCAAGCCGATTGCCAGGAGTAATAAAGCGAAGGCATAGATAGGTCTGATCTGAGGGACAGGCCGGACAGATCTGGTTTGACCCCACCGCAGCCAGGCGCCCATGAGCAGGCAGTTGATAAAGCTCTCCAGTAACAGAAACCTGAGAGTGGAACCAATACCGTCGGTTACCAGGGCTGCCGGCAGACCATAAAGTGAAATAAGAAACAGATAAACTAAAAACAATGCCCGCCAAAGCACCGCCATGCTGAAAGTCTGTAAAAAAACTGCCAGGGAGGTGTTTTTTGTGTAAAAAAATCTGAAGACCAGGCTGACGGCGAGACCTTCCATCAGGATGGATAGAGCCGGATTAATGATGCGAATGGCCATCGATACAGGCAGAAGAAAGTCGGTCAGTTTGATCAGGGCTGCCACTACGGATATATAAAAAACTGAGGAGGTCTTGCCTGTGGCATCATAGACCTTTTTCATAAAATAAAAGGCTGCGGGAAACATCAAAAATCCGGGTATACCCGGTAAGGCAATGGCTGCCATATGGAGGGCCAGGCCGACTGTGGCCTCAGCGATTCCCCAAAGCGAACCCCAGAACAAGATCAGCAGCAGATCCTTTTTCATTCAACACAGCTCCTTTGCAAGTCATTTGTCAGAAAATTATCCAGCAAATTCAGGGCCACAGTCCGGCGGTATTCTTTGCTTGAGCGCAGATCATCCAGGGGACTGAGCAGCCGTTCATAACAGGCCAGAATATCCCCCCGCAGCTGCGGTACTCGGGAGCACCTCCTGCCCTTGAGCAGGTTTTCCGCTTCACGGCTGCGGATGACAGTGGGGGCTGCAGCCCCAAAAGCGATTCTGACATCGCGAATCAGGCTATCATTTTCCTCAGTCAGGGTATCCGCCAAACCGAAGAAAGATAGTTTGGAGATGCACATGGCCTGGCGCGCCCCAACCTTGCGGTAAAAATAACGGCTGCAGCCGGGCAGAGTAACAGTGATCTGGCTGAGTATTTCGTCGGATTGCAGGCTGTTGTGACCGGGGCCGGTGATAAATTCAGCTATATCAACTGAACGGGCGCTCTCTTTGCTTTGCAACGTCAGCCGGGCGTCCAGGGCGTAAAGCATAGGCAGGGTATCCCCGGCTGGGGAAGAGTTGCAGATATTGCCGCCAATTGTTCCCAGATTACGGATTGCCGGTGTGGCCATTTGGGAAAGCGGAAGCTTGAGATAGGCTGGAACTCCTGGATCATTTATGATTTGTGCCAGGGTGCAGCCAGCTCCGATCTGCAGGATATTTTCTGTGAGACTGATCTCTTGCAGTTCTTTCAGGTGGCTAATAAGCACAACCGGATTGGAAAACTGAGGAATTGTTCCGCTCCAGACCCGTTGTCTGACCATCAGATCGCTGCCTCCGGCCAGAAGTATAGTCCTGGCCTGGCTTCTGATTTCCAGGGCTTCCCTTAAGGTTATAGGCCTGTAGGTTGTGACCATAGTTTCCCACCTTCCCTGGCAGCCAGCAAAACTGCCTCAACGATCATATTGTAGCCGGTACAGCGGCATAAATTGCCGGCCAGAGCGACACGCACATCGGCTTGTGTCGGTTTGGGATTCTGGCAGAGCAGGGCTTCGGCAGCCAGAATCATGCCGGGCGTGCAAAACCCGCATTGCAGGGCACCGGCTTTTTCAAAGCAGGCTTTCAGGTGATCAAACCTGGCACTATTACGGTAGCCTTCGATCGTAACTATGCTTCTGCCTGCCAGCAGGGCTGCCGGAATCAGACAAGAATTGGCCAGCCGGCCGTCCACCAGCACTGAGCAGGCTCCGCATTGGCCTTCTCCGCAGCCTTCCTTGGTACCGGTAAGATTCAAGTCATCTCTGAGGATATCGACAAGGCGTTTCAGGGGCGGGACGGTTAAACGGACAGCTTCGCCGTTTAGTCGGAAATTGATGGTATCAGACATTTTGCATCAGCTCCATTATATATTCCGGGGTAAGAGGGATCTGCTTGACCTGGCGCCCCAGGGCATTCTGAACGGCCAGAGCCAGGGCCGGCGCAACACCTATCAGAGCCAGTTCACCCAGGCCGCGGGCGCCAAAAGGACCCTTTTCGTTAGGATTCCAGACAAGTTCGCTGACGATGTCAGGCACATCCAGGGCGGTGGGAATCATATAGCCGGCAAAATTATTCTGGCGCAGACTCCCTTTTTCTGCAGTCAGCACTTCCAGGCCGCCATAGCCAAGGCCCTGAACAATGCCCCCTTCGATCTGGCCCCGGACTATTTTTTCATCAATCGGGGTGCCGATGTCATAGACCGCCCAGATTCCCAGAATATTTATGGCATAAGTCAGGGGATCGATTTCAACTTCCAGGACATTGGCTCCCCAGGAATAATCATGATAGGCATCGCCCTGAAATTTATCTTTATCCCAGCTCAAATCTTCCGGGTACTGGTATTCCTGGCAGATCTCTGTTTCTTCCTCAGACCATCTTTCCTTCAGTTTCAGGGCGCAGTCATGCAGGAGTTTGCCTACGATCAAAATGGTGCGCGAAGCAACTGTCGGTCCGGAATCCGGACAATAATCAGTATCCGGATAGTCCTGCTTCACCTGCTCCAGCGGGATCTCCAGGGTATGAGCCACAATTTTGCGCAGGGTAGTCTGTGCTCCCTGGCCGATCTCGGTGCTGGAGACAAAAATCTGCACACTGTTATCCCGGTATTTTTTCAGCAAAACCTTGGCTTTGATCTGATCCTGTTCATTGCTGCCCGTAAAGCCGCAGCCATGATAGAAGACAGAACAGCCAAGACCATATAAGCTATTGTTTTTTGCAGTAGGGGAATTGACTTTCCGGCTGTAGCCGGAAAGATCATCTATTTTCGCGGTAATTTCCGCCAGCTTAATTTCGTATTGGTAGAGCCCGCCGGTAGAGGAAGTATCTCCCTGGCGCAGGAAATACTTTCTTTTGAGTTCCAGGGAGTCCAAATTCAGTTTCCGGGCAATATTTTCCATATGCATTTCAATGGCAAAAAATGCCTGCGGACCGCCGAAGCCCCTGAAGGCTCCGCTGACAACCTTATTGGTGGCATAAGCTTTGGCCAGTACATGCAGGTTCTCAACATTATAGACACCGGCAACGGAGAACATCATCCTTTGCAGCACTACGCTGGAGAGGCCGGCATATGCGCCGGCATCTGTTTTAATATCGATTTCCCGGCCGGTGATGTTATTTTGGTTATCAAGATAACTTCTGATTCGGATAATTGCGGGATGTCTTTTGGTCGAACCGATGATGTCTTCCTGGCGGTCCAGTACCAGCTGGACCGGTCTTTGGGTCTTGAGAGCCGCCAGGGCGGCATGCACCGCAGGCAGCATGGGATAATCCTCTTTGCCGCCGAAGCCACCGCCGGTGGGCAGCTGAATAACCCGGATTCTTTCCTTAGGCCAGCCCAGGGCTTGTGTCAGCGCATCTATGAGGTAAAAGGGACACTGCATGGAACCGCGGACAGTAAGGCGCTCCTCTTCGTAAACGGCGATCATAGCCTGAGTTTCCAAATAAGCTTGTTCCTGGTAACCTGTCCGGAATTCATCCTCGATAAAAAAGCTGGAGTTTTCAATGGCTTTCTCTATATTGCCCTTGCCATAAGCGTATTCCACAAAGCAAGGTTTGTTTTCAAATATATATTCCTCCTGCGGCCTCTCAGCTTGGGTAATATCCAGGATAGGTTTCAGTTCTTCGTAACTGACTCGGATTTTTGAGAGGAGATCCAGAATAATCTGTTTGTCCGGTCCGACCACGAGCAAGATCGGCTCTCCTATGTAATTGACCCTGTCTTGGGCCAGAAACGGCTGATCCTCATAAATAATCGGCACAATATTCCTGCCGGGGATGTCATGGTAATCTACAATGCAATAACCGGCAGGCAGAGGGGGGGTCTCGACCGAAATAATTCTGGCCCGCGCTTTTTCCGAACGCAGGGTTTTGGCATACAACATCTCTTCATACCTGAGATCAGCGCAGTATTGAGCTCGGCCCTCGATTTTGTCATCGAAATCAGAGCGTTTGATGGCTTTGCTGATATTTTCGCTGTCTTTCATACAAGTGCCCTCCTTGATACTTACTCTCAGGATTTATTAAAAATTTTTAGGATTCTAAGGATTTCCAGAATCGGAGGGCCTCCCGGTAGTCAGCCATAGTATCGATATCCCAAAGGATACCCTGACAATCAACCGCCTCATAGGCTGGCTGGTGGTCAGTGATGAATTCCCGCAGATTGTAATAAGAGCTGCCGGCAAGGATTTTTTCGATCACAGTCTTTTTGAATAGTACTGGGTGTCCCGGCAGTGCATGAAAGGTTGGCAGGACAATCTCGGAATCGACGGCCAGCAACTTCTGATAGACTGTGGGTGCGACGAAAGGACAGTCTCCGGGGAGAAAGAAAAAGCGCTCACTCCTAATTTGTTTCAAACCGACTTTTATTGAAGAAAACATCCCTTCCTCATAAGCGGGATTGAAAATGATTTCTATCTTAGGGTATTTTTGCAGAATAACCCCTAATTCCCGAGCCTTATATCCGGTGACCACAATTATTTTTGCGCAAAAAGGTGCCATGCTGGCGAGACTCTTTTCAATCAGAGTTCGGCCGCCGAAATCCAGGGTCATTTTATATTTTTCACCACTTCTTTGGGATTTACCGGCAGCAATTAACAGTCCTTCAATCATTTATCTGAACATCCTTGTGAATATCTTTATGAATATCTTTCAGCAGTTACTGTAGAGTATTGTCAGTTTACCTATTCAGCCATAAGTTTTAAAGCCTTGATATCCTTGATCTGAACAGAGGATCGATGAAAATCAATCACACCCTCATTACGCATGCGACCCATTTCCCGGGACATAGAGGGCCTGGAAACATTTAAAAAATCAGCCAGTTCATTGCGCAGCATTGGCAGCATAAAGGTGGTGTTTCCGCTCTTTTCATACTGCTCGATCAGGAAGGAGCTGATTTTACCACGCATGCTCTTCATGGACAGGTATTCGACCTGTTTATTAAGCATCAGGGTTTTCTCGGAGATGAGTTTCAGCATATTCTCGATGATCTTGCGGTGCCAGACACAGACATTTTCACACTGCCCGATTATTTTCTGTCGCGACAAAAACATTACCAGGCAGGGCTTTTGGGCAATGACTGTGGCCGGCCATCTGGATTTAGCAGAAAAGACAACTACCTCGCCGAACAAGTCGCCCTCTTTCAGGCTGGCCATCATCATGCGGTTTCCGGCAGCATTTTCCTTAATGACAACGGCTTCGCCACTGAGCATAATCCCCATGTTCTCAAACTTGTCTCCGGCGGCAGTAATAAGATCATTTTTTTGGAATTTGCTGATCTTCGGTTTCAGACAGGTAAGCATGGTCATTAAATCATCCGGCTGAATGTTCTGAAACAGGGCGGATTTTACCAAAACATCTGTATATTTTCCCAGCATTTTATCACCCTTACATTTCGTTGCCATAGCTACCGATTTTTTAATTTTATTTTATTATACTAAACTCAGC
>DATMYJ010000334.1:0-2067 GCA_035561015.1 Desulfitobacteriaceae bacterium
GGGCAACAGCCTTTGAATATTTTTTGCATTTTTTGTGCACATCCCAATGAGAATCCCAAAAAGCCTAGCCTGAGAACCATATTTGCCACTTCGCTCATCATCGCTGGCTTGACAGTCTTAACAGTAACGATGTTCTTTATCCATTCTTATTTCTTGGCAGAAGAAATAATTAGCATAATTAGGAATCTTCTTTCCTCAGAATGATGTCACCGGCAGTTAATCAGATTTTAAGATTTTGCCGCCCTGCAGCACCTTTTGGATGAATACTTCCGCGATAGCAGGATCGAACTGGGTCCCTTTATTTGTACGTATCTCCGAGATGGCCTCTTCTATTGTCATTTTATCCCGATAGAGGCTTTGACTTGTCATGGTGTCAAAACTATCTGCAATCGAAATAATCCTTGCTGCTATCGGTATCTCCTCTTCTTTTAGCCCTTTGGGATAGCCTTTGCCATCTAATCGTTCGTGATGGGCCAGAATAGCGTAGCCAACATCGGCCATCTCTGGTGTCGAACCAACAACCTTGTAACCGATTTCGGCATGATTCCTGATCTCATTCCATTCAGTCTCAGTCAGAGAACCTGGTTTCTCAAGGATCTGTATGCTGACTGCCACTTTGCCAATATCGTGCATCAATCCTGCCAAGGCGATTTTTTCTACTTCATTCTGGTCGAATTCGAGAGCAAGTGCGGTCTTTTGACATAGGGCACTAACTCGTTTGGCATGTTTTTCTTCAAAAGGATATTTATTGTAAAATGTATTGACAATGGCATTGATGATATCTTTTCTGTTTCTTTCGCTCTCCAAAAATTTCGTTTTATACATGGATTCTTCTGCTTCGCGCACAATATCAAACATAGCCTCGTCTGCAGATATTTTCGTACCAATACCGAAAGACAGACTGAGTGCTATCGAATAGACATGTTTGTCTGCACAGTTTGCCTGGATTCTATTGACGATTTTTACTGTATCCGGTCTGCTGGTCTTTGGCAGGAATACCATGAACTCGTCGCCACCCCACCGGACGATCAAATCTTCCGGCCGGCAGCTTGTTTTAATAGTTTCAGCAGCCTTCACAATTAACTCGTCGCCCTTATCGTGTCCAAAGGCGTCGTTGACCAGCTTCAGACGGTTAATATCTCCCAAAATGATGGAAATAGGCAGATTCTCTGCTATGTCCAGACCCTTGATCTCCTTTTCCAAAAATCTCCGGTTGTATAATCCGGTTAGAATATCGTGATAGCTCAGGTATTCAATCTGCTTTTCCCACTTTTTTCTTTCCGTCACGTCCCTGGCGATCGAGTAAATCTTTTTACCATCACTTTGTGAGGTCCACTCAAGATCCCGGTAGGAACCATCTTTATGGCGATACCTGTTGACAAAGCTCATTATCTGATTGGGTGATTCAAGCTGTTTAATAACCATTTCAGTGTTAGTCAAATCGTCAGGATGAAGAAACTGCCAGTAATACTGGCCCTCGATTTCCTCCCTGGTATAACCAAGCACATTTTCCCAAGCCTGATTGACCTTGAGGTGGCATCCATCCGATTGGGCTATGCAAAGCAAATCCGAACTGATGTTAAAAAAAACATCTATTTCAGAAAATGGTCTTACGGATGCGCTGATATCGGAAAATAAGACAATTATGGAGTCTTTTTCGGATAAAAATACGCTCACCTTAAACCAGGCGTCAACATCCTTCAAATAATATGTAACTACTTCTGTCCCGCCTGTCGAGGCAACTCTGATCAGTGTGTCAAACAACTCGGGCTGAATTAACTCAACCAGGTAACCGTGCTGTTTCAATCTCTTGCCGATAATCTTCTCTCTTGTGGTATCGATGATCTGCTCAAAAGCAGCGTTCACTTCAAGTAACTCGAAATCACTGGTTTCGCCTATCTCATTGTTAATGATCTTAAAATTTACATAACCAATAGGCAATTGTTCAATAACTAATTTATAAAAAAGATCTGACATAGGGGTCACATCCTTAACATCCCAAATTAATCCATAACATAAGCCAGACAGCACCATTCCTGGTTCTATCACAGAAGAATAGTATACAGC
>DATMYJ010000335.1:0-5713 GCA_035561015.1 Desulfitobacteriaceae bacterium
GTAATATATTGATCTACCCATTCAGTTTCTCCAGTTTCTGATTTTTGGCAACTTCTTGTTAGAAAAGTTAAGTCCCCTTCATGTTCAAGAATATCTTTATTGTTCCGGCAACGCAATGCCACTTCCAGAGCTTGCTTCAAAATATGTGCTAAAAAGCGGCATTGAGAAGCGCTGAGAAACCAAGGAACCAAACCTGGCTCATAGCTTCTAAAAAGTGGCCATTCATTTCTTCCCCGGAATTTTAAATCCAACTGCTTGATTTGTTTTAAATCTTCTGCTAACAGAAATTCTCTGTCTTCAAAAGAACACATCAGACACTTTTGTATAAACATGCTGTCAGAACTATCTAAGTCAATTTCTTCAGATGACATTTCAAAGATTCCGTTTAAACCTTCGACCCCAAGATATCCGGCAATGGCAAAGTGATCCCCATTATTGCCCATAATACAGCAATAGGCGATCTCCCCGGTTCCAGGGTCAGTCACTCCAAAAATATCATCTTCATACATCCATTCCCAGCAGGCGGCACGTTTGAAATCTATAGCGGCTTGATATAAGGAATTCCATTCTTCTATCGTTGGTTTCTTTTCTTTATTCATGTAATTATTACCTTTCAGCATAGAAATCTGGTCATTACCACATCTGGTTGATAATATATTTTAATTCTTCACGAGCTGCTAAATCCCTCCATATTCTTATGATGAAACAAAAAGAGACGCTGCTCAGCGTCACTACTTAGTACAAGCAGATAAAGGCTTGGTAAGCGTATAATCCAGCAAACCTGTAAATCAGGAGTTGCTGGTATTATCCTTTTTAAGAGGCATCCTGCAATTATCCGGCAGTTGGTCTGACCAGGGTGGCAGGCTGTCCACAATGCCCGGATTATCCGTATCCGCATTGGGAAACTGCTCAAACAGATATACGAGATAATCGAAAGGCTTGAGATTATTCTCTTTGGCCGTTTCGATGATACTATAAATGATGACACTGCCTCGGGCACCCCTGGGGGTATTGGAGAAGAGAAAGTTTTTTCTTCCAATAACAAAGGACTTAATCGAACTTTCAGCCCGATTATTATCTATCTCCAACCTGCCATCCAGCAGGAAGTTGTTCAGATCAGCCCACTGATTCAGGCAATAGGTGACAGCCTGACCAAAGGCACTCTTCGGTAAAGCAAGCTGCCGTTGTCTTTTCAGCCAAATATGGAAATCCTCCAGCAACGGCTTAGTCAGCTCCAGCCTTTTGGCATAGCGTTCTTCGTCGGCAACATCTTTAAGCTGACGCTCGATAGCAAACAGCCGGTTATCTCAGTTGAATTTTCTGCTGGATTCACAACATAATTATAGCAGAAAAATGCCGTAAATTCAAATAATATGGAGCTAATCTCCTCTAAACGGCTTATTTAAAGAATGGTGCGCTGTTTGACTGCTTTATGAGCCTGGGCCTGTTTAAGGGCCAGGCCATCCAGAAGCCAGCGGAATTCCCGGTAGCTGATACTGACTACAGAAGTCTTGGCTGGGGGCCAGTTAAATTTACCACGTTCCAGACGCCGGTAGTGCAGCCAGAAGCCGTTGTGCTCCCATAGTAAGGTCTTCATCTTGTTGCGGCTGCGATTGCAGAAGACAAACAAGCCTTGGCTGAAGGGATCTAGGTCAAAGGCTTCCTTGACAAGCACTGCCAGTCCGTCTATGGACTTTCACAGATCAGTACTGCCGCAGGCCAGGTAAACCTGCCTGCCGGATATTGCGCTGATCATAGCGTTTTCAGGACATATACCAAATCGCGCAGCAGGCGCTGATCAAATCCTTTTTTGATTTCAACTTTCGCCTGGCCGATATGGACTGTCAGGTAATCTGCAGTGGGGCTCGTTTTTCGGCCAGGATCTGTTTCTAAAGAAATCTATTTCCGGGCCTGACCTTTTTCTGCCCGGGCCAAGCGCAGTTTTTTGCGCCAGTAATAGAACTGATTTTCTTTAAGCGAGTGTTCCTGGCACCAGGCTGCTATACTTTTGCCGCTGGTTTCATGGCTTGCCAGACGCTCTTGCCACAGACTCTCAAATTCCTGGTCTCTCATTCCTGAACATCCTCTCATTTTTTTGTTCAGGCTATTTTCTCATAATTCTTCTGGCACTTAAAGGTGTGTTGCTTTTGACGCTTACCCAACAACTCCTCCAACTCCCCCAACACAGGGAACTGCGAATGTGAAAATAACGAACATTGATCTTAACGCTGAGATGGTTACGTTTCAAAACCAAGATAGTGAGCCTGTCGATCTTACAGGATGGATACTCGTCAGTGAAACCGGAAATCAAACTTATTATTTCCCTTCCGGAACAACAATTCCAGCCGGCGGGACCCTCCGAGTTGTAAATGGCAGCAGTGCGGCCGCAAGTGCTGGCACGTTGGTCTGGACGACGGCAAATATATGGAACAATGACGGTGACCCTGGGCTTTGTATTACACAAGCGGTAATCGGGTTTCCCGAAAGTAGCAGACAAAACCCCCAGTCAGAAGGCTGGGGGTTCCATTTAAATTACCCTTTCCATTGCCATAATTCTACAAATTACACTGTATTCATTATCCTGTCAGCAAATTCGTTTTGCAGTTGGTTATCTTGGCGCAGAACTTTTCTAGTTCGAGCTAATTTCAGAGCTTCGCTTACTTTCTTCAGCAAAGCATCATCCATCATAATTTCTTGTTCCATCGACCGCAGGTAATCAATGGCCTTCAATAATTGCTGCCTGAATATACCGATATGGGTAGCATTCTGGCAAAAATCAATGATGGCTGCAGCGGTAGCGGCAATCAAGGTTGCTTTAGCAGCATCGATGGCACCGAAAGAACCATCCGAATTTTGCTCAACAGCTAATTTTTTAAGTTTATCTGTAAGGAGCGGGGTTTTAACTACTTGACCCCTCTTCAAATTGGGACCCGCAGTAACCCTAGAACGGCTGGGCATAGATATCATTTTATCTTCTTTTATTTCTATTTTTTCTGTTAATGTGGAAATAATATCATTTGTTATAACTGAATACGAAGACACGGCCATATCCACATCCATATCCTTAAACATATCCCAACCATAAGGAATATCTACAGGTATCACCAGCGTTTCTGGCATCCCCGAAAGTTTTTCTTCCCTTTCGTAAACTGCCAGGAAGGAGGTCAGAGATGACAGCACGCGATACTGCTGGGACAGAGCTATGATCTCCTCTTGTATAGTTTTAGTTCGTCTATGATTGCCCCACTGCAGGTAACCCTCCAGGGCGTCTATTTTCCGTTTGGCCCATAGTTTTTCAAGCACCTCGCCGTTCTCTATTTCCTGTATATCTTTAATTTCAATCATTATATCCTGAACTGCACTTTTACCCCTTATAACCAGTTTACCGGTCGGACACTCCGCAAGTCTAAATAAATGGGTATAGTTTTCCAAATCATACAATCGGGCGGGAATTTCCCCGGCCAAGTCCCTGGCGCTGGCATTGTTAAACTGGAATTTGATATTCTCCATATAGCTGGCATCAATGCGGGAGAAGTGCCGCAGTACTTTATCCTCCAGATCTTCGCCCGGGTAGACAAATTCAGCCTCACCGTTGCCAGCTGCTGCTATTTGGTTGATGAAATTCGAGTTGACTGCCGTGTCTATTCCCAGGCTGTATAATCGCAGATTGGCATTGTGTTTTTTAACAAGGTTGATTACTTCCTGTTCATTACCAACCTGGCCATCGGTGAAAAGGAAAACTATTTTCTCCGTGCTGCTGTTATCTTCCAAAGCTAATTGCACTGCCGGCATTATCTCGGTCCCGCCCATGGATTTCAGCCGTTTGACCCAAGCGGTGGCCCGATCCAAATTCTTCTGGTTGTAAGCCAGGCTCCGGGAGGAGAAGGTGTGAAGATCGCTCTCGAAGGCGATCATATTGAAGGTATCTTCAGCGCCCAGATTGCGCAGGCAGATCTGCAGGGCATTAGCAGCCGAACTCAGTTTTTTTCCCTCCATAGATCCGGAAATATCGATCAGGAATATATAATCCTTAGCCTGTTTTTTCTCGACTGCTGGAAGCTCGGGAGTATAGCTGGCTAATGCAAAGAATTCATCATTTTGGTTTTTGCCATAAAGCAAGCGCGGTAGGTTTTCTCCCTGAAGACTGACATTAACCACGAAATCCCGGTCCAACTTGCTCGATCCCTCCGCTAGTGTGAGAGAGGCAGTATAGGGGTCGGGCTGGTCAATTTTTATCTCGTGGGAAGGCGAGATAATGGAACTTATCGGAATCAGGGTTTTCAGCCTCAGCCCAATAGTGGCCTGATAGCCTGTAACGCCTATAGGTGGGCTGATGAAATCAGCATCCACCACCTGATCAGTAGGCAAAACTTCACCCGGTCCGTTTTTTTGCCCGACTGGCTTACCCGGGATATAGCGGGGAGCCAGCAAGGTGGGGATAGCAATGCGCAATTGGTTGTCATTACTTTTGATCTCCTGAAAATAGCTGATGCTGATCTCTGCGGATTCGTTGGCGTTTATCTGCCCAAGTGACACCTGGAATACATTGGCCCTGACCTGTTCCATCAGGATAGCGGTATCCCCACGCTGCAAGGCAGCATCATAATCTTTGAAGGCTTTCTCTTTTTCCCCAATTTCTCCCCTTATCAGTTTCTTCCCTATCCTGGCAGTAAAATCGCAAACCGCGGCTTGCTCCGGTAGGGGGAAAGTATAAATAAACTCAGCATTCTTACCACTGTCATTCAAGTATTGCTGGGTGCTCCTGACTAACAGGGCTTCGCCCACCATATCAGCACAGATATCTACCGCCTTCAAGGCAACTTGACTGTGGTCTTTCTTATTCAGTAAACCGTATTCCATCTGAATTCCTCCTCCTATTTATCGTCAATCATTTTGCGACAGTATTTTTTGATGCTGTTTATCAGGTCGGGGTTTTCTCTGAACAGTTTGACAGGATAATGAAGTTCTATGCCTAATCCCAGTTCCACGCGCATATACGGGCGGCCCTCGGTGTTGTCCAGCCGTCTGGTCATTTTTTGGATCTGCTCTGCAAGCGGCTCCCAAGGAAGGTTTTCTTCTGGTTGGGCGATTCCAGCTTCACTTAGATCTTCTTTAGGAGATACTAATTCACTGCTGCCTATCCAGCTTGCATAGACTTTTTCATCCCGAGCGATTTTCCGGACCTCTTCCAGGTTCAGATTCGCAATCAGGCCTCTGATTTTATCAAGTGGCAGGTATTTTTGCTGCAATTTTTTGATTATCAGTAATTTGAGCAGATGTTCTTCACCGTAGGTACTGCCCACACCTGCGCCCTCAGGAGGCGGAAGTAATCCTCGCCCGATATAGTAGTGGATGGTTCTTTTCGTTACCCCGGCCTCATGAGCCAGTTCGCTGATCCTATATTCCTGCGGCATAATTAATTCACCTTCTGTTTATTAATCTGCTTAAATATTACACCCGTTACGTTATAGTGTCAAGTTTATGCAGATATAGCAGTAGTACGGAAGGTGAGCTTAAGCTTCTATCTTTATAAATGGGAGGACAGAACTGATTAGATAATAGAAAAATTCCGATTATCAGGCTGACAGTCAGGGAAGAACGTTATGCTGTCCGGATGCAACCGGAAGCGGTGTCCGGATTTCTCCGAAATACGTAAATAAATCTAATTTAATTTGTCAACAAATCCTAAAATAAAGAAAGAAAACCGCCAACT
>DATMYJ010000336.1:0-5490 GCA_035561015.1 Desulfitobacteriaceae bacterium
GTTTGATATTATTGTAACGCAACGTTACGATAATATCAAACCATTGTCGAGACGTTCTGTTTATCTTATAAATCAAGTTCCGGAATATCTGACTTTTGAAAAAAACCTATGTTTCAGGTTCCGTGCCATCCTTGAAGCTGAACACCAACCTGCCGTGAGACATAACCGTGACCTTCTCGCCCGACCCTGTCTATAAGGAACTGTTTCTTCTCAACCGTCGGTTGCTTATAATTCTACATCTCTATATCAATCTCAACACTTGATTTAAACTCAATGGTCAGCATATCAGCATAAACCGTTATTTTCTCGATAAGCCTTCTGACCAGTTGCTCATCATATTCCTGTAACTCAACAGACTGCGCGTTTAGAAACTCTGTCATTTCCGCAATTCGCTGTCTTTTACCTTGGCGCTCTGCATTTTCTGCCAGGGTGTTTTGTTTTAATTCCCGCAAGCGGTAAATCTCATCAGCTACATTGTTATAATCGGCTTTGGAGTTTGCCAGCAGCAGAAGCTCATTCTGCAGTTCATCCAATTTACTATCAAGGTCATCTGTGGCCTTATCGTTCTCTTCATTTAAAACGGTAGCTATATTGTCATGTAAGATTGAAAGAAAAGTGTCCTTGCTGCATAACACCTCGTTTATCGCCTTGACCACTGCTGTTTGTAAAGTTTCCTCGTTTACCGTTGGGGAAGAACAATCTGAACCTTTTTCCTCAAGGCGGCTGACACATCTCCAGACAATGGATTTACATCCTCGGTTGTTCCAATGCACCCGCCTGTAGATTTCACCGCATTCGCCGCAATAAACAATGCTGGACAAGGCATACTTGCTGCTGTAGACACGCTTTTTGCCGCTTTTCCCGGTATGCAGATTTACCCTCCGCATCATTTCTTCCTGTACCTGCATGAAAATTTCACGCGGGATTATTGGCTCGTGACTGTTCTCAACATAATACTGAGGTACAATACCATTGTTCACCACACGTTTCTTTGAAAGAAAATCAATTGTGTAAGTCTTTTGGAGCAAGGCATCACCGATATACTTTTCATTCTGTAAAATCTTCTTAAGCGTCTCTGGTCTCCACTTTGGCTTATTTGCTGCGGTTAGAATTCCGTCAGCCTCAAGTCCCCGTGCTATCTGCAGTAGACTTGCCCCCTCATGATACTCACGGTAGATACGCTTGACCACTTCCGCTTCTTCAGGAACAATGACCAAATGCTTGTTTTCGTCTTTGGTATAGCCTAAAAAGCGATTATGGTTAATCTGAATTTCACCTTGCTGGTAGCGGTACTGGATACCAAGCTTTACGTTTTGGCTTAAAGATTGGCTTTCCTGCTGTGCCAATGATGCCATGATGGTCAGCATAATCTCGCCTTTGGAATCCATGGTATTGATGTTCTCTTTTTCAAAGAATACCGGAATATTTTTATCCTTGAGCTGGCGGATATATTTAAGACAATCCAGCGTATTTCGAGCAAACCGGCTGATGGACTTGGTAATAACCATGTCTATTTTGCCTTCCATGCAGTCTTCAATCATGCGGTTAAACTCATCACGCTTTTTTGTATTGGTACCGCTGATTCCATCATCCGCAAATATACCGGCCAGCTCCCATTCAGGATTACTCTCAATATAATTCGTGTAATGCTCAATCTGAACCTCGTAGCTGGAAGCCTGCTCCTCACTGTCTGTTGAAACGCGGCAGTAAGCAGCAACTCGCAGCTTTGGTCTTATCTCAGCCTTTACAGTATTGCCAACGCGTGTACGTGCCGGTATCACAGTAACATTTCTGTTATTCGCTATCTGTAATCACCTCGCTTTCTATTAAACTGTAGGCATATTCTGCTTGCTTAAAGGGATCATCGTAAAGCTGCTTCGGTGAAGGAGCAGAAAAATGCAGACTTTGAATAACAGCTTTTTGCGCTGCTGGCTCACGAATTCGGCCAAGCATTTGTGCCCGTCTTAGTCTTTCAGTTTGAGCCTTTTCAAAAATGCCATCATCAATTATCTGTGGATAGTAATCATCTTCGATGTACCGCTTATTCGATAATATTCCGGTAATGGAAGCATGATAGCGTTTGAGGCCTACTTTTTTCGCAGCATATGCTAAAGAAAGTCCTGAAAGATAAGCTTGAAACAATTCCCTTATTTGTACTGCCGCCTTCTTATCGATAACTGCCTTTCCGTTTACAATAATGTAACCGTAGGGTGTATGGCTCACTTATCTCACCAGCCTTTCCTTGAGGGTAATTCCGCACATCATTTGGAAGCCTATTCCCACCTGTGAAAAAACAATGATTTTTTCTACATAGCGGTCAAAAAACTCTTCTTCAAAGCTATTTATCTGATTATCAGCCTTGGATACAAATTTTAAGAGGTGTTCCACTTCGGCCACAATAGTCATGCCACCGTTTACCGAGTGGGAAAGAGCTTCTTTCTGGCCTTTTAATATTGCTGCTTCCTTGCGTAGTTCATTGTTCTGCGTATTAAAAAGAGCGGGTTCTAGATATCCCTTGGTCATAAGACCCATAAGCACCTGGCTCCGCTCCGCATTATCTTCGATCTTTGTTTCAAGTTCCTGTATCTGAACAAGATTGTCTGAATAATTCACTGTTCTTAAGCTTTGCAGCAATGGTTTTAGGATAAACTTATGTCCAAAAATTAGTTTGTTTATCATTGTTATAAAAGCCTGATGAATGGATTCCTCCCGGATAAAACGCATTGAACATTCTGAAATATCATTGATGTGTTTAGAGCAACACCAGGCAATATATTTGCTGTTTCCACTGCCGTGAATTCTGCGTTTAAAGGTGCTGCCACATTCAGAGCACTTTATCTTTCCAGAGAAAGGATAGCGGTTTTGATACTTGTTGCTTCCTTTTTTTATGCCTTTTTCTTTGCCATGCTGCATTAAAATCTTTGCAACAGCCTCAAAATCCTTATGACAGATGATTGCTTCGTGATGATTTTGAATAAGGTATTGATCCTTTTCACCGTAGTTATAATGCCTGTTGAAATGTTCATCCGTATAGGTTTTTTGTAATATCGCATCTCCAGTGTACTTTTCATTGCCGAGAATACCGCGAATTGTAGTAGCTGTCCAATTTGTTCCTCGTTTTGAAGTTATGTGCTCTGCATTCAGGCTATCGGCAATCTTCTGTGTCCCTTTGCCGGATAAGGCTTCGATAAAAATACGCTTGACAACCGATGCCTGCTCCTTATTCACAACCATCTGCCCATTTAAATAATCATATCCATATGGTGGAGAAGACATCTTGTATGTCCCGTTCTGAAACCTGCGCTGAATAGACCATTTGTTGTTTTGAGAAATAGAAATTGATTCACTCTCAGCAAGGCTACTCAGGATTGTCAGCATCAATTCACTATCCATTGACTGTGTGTTGATGTTTTCTTTCTCAAAGTAAATGAAAACACCGAGGTCAGTCAGCCTTCGTACTATTTCCAGGCAGTCTGTTGTATTTCTTGCAAACCTGCTTATAGCCTTGGTTACAATGAAATCAATCTTCCTGTTTTCACAGTCTGCCAGCAGTCTTAACAGTTCGGTGCGCTTTTCTTTTTTAGTGCCGGAAATCCCCTCATCATAATAAAGACCTGCGAACTCCCATTCCGGATTCTCCTTAATGTATGATTCATAATGGTTCTTTTGCGTTTCCAGACTGACCAATTGCTCATTGCTATCTGTAGACACACGGCAGTATGCCGCTACCCGCAATTTTAGCTGCATGGCAGGCAATGCATTATTTCCTGATATTTTCGTTACCTTCCTCACCATTTTCACCTCCTTCAGGTATATGACATGTTACCTCTGAGCGCCCAGTATATCAAGTAAATCAAACCATAAGCTGTGCCAACATAGGTGAGAAGGATTGACGATTTAGCGCGTCAATTTTGTTGAATTCCACCTTGGAAATCAGGCCTTCCTTAAGCATCTTTTGAAGGATTTTATTAGAACGCCAGTAGTCAATTTCCCTTTGAAGCTCATCCGATGTTATCCGCCTGCATGTAGAAACAGGTCGACCATCCGGAATGTTGATTATTTTTGTAACCTGCATTTCAGATCACCTCTACTTTCAGCAGGAAAGGCTCCTGCACCTATATGCGGAAATCCGGCGCAATTCGAACCCGCTTAATCAAAAAAAATTACCCGCAGAGCTTTTACACTCCGCGGGTTGTGGATTAGTTATATTAGCCATACCTTCGGTATTTATAATTTGCCGTTAGCTTAGAAATTCTCTTTGTCCGTTGGATTATTCAGGATACCAAAAGCTGTCGCTGTAGCAAAAATCAAAGTGGTCAGTTGTTTGAAGCTATACTCTGTCAAGCCAAGCGGCCCGAGCAAGCCATAAGTCTTTAAGATAAATAACACTAAGGCGACGATGGCTCCCCAAGCCACCGGACTTTTAAGTCTGTTCTGAATCATCCTGTATTCCTCCATAAAAATAATTTTAATATCCCAGCTTCTTCCCCACAGCCTCAACCGTCTCAAACCAGTTCGCTCCGGCCAGGATAGTTTGATTTGGGTGATTGACCTCACTACCACCTACGACAAATAAGTGTTTAGCCGCCTTGATAGCTGCCGGTGGATTCCCATCACTCTTGCGCATAAAAATAGCAACCTCATTTTTTAAAGTTGCTGCCAAGCGACGAGCCGGTACAAAATCATCTGGGCCAAATATAAGAATCCCTTCATCCATACTCTCATTTCCCTTCATTATATTAATAACCTCATTAACATAGCGTTCATATGGAAAGTGATCTCCCGGGCAATCCGTAGCATATTGATCCTTATGGCGTTTGATGCTTGCCTTCGATGGCGTGATACCAAACTCCCGGCACTTTTGCACACAGTGCTTGACTGACGACCAGAACTGAATCTCACTCATCGTCTCCAGCATAAAGTTGCCGATGTGGGAAATAGCATAGGCTACTCGGTTCATACTGTAAACGCCATCCGGGGAAAATCCTGAATCGTGGGATCCAACATACTTAATATCCCGTCCGATACCAACCGTGCCATCCTTTTCGATAACGGCGTTATAGCCAATATCACCCCAGCCAAGATTTAGATGTACCCTCCTGACTGCAGCAGTATTTTTTTCATTTCCCGCTGTATGGTGTAAATCAATATACTTAATTTGAGATGTTCGTATGTCCATATTTGCCCTCCTTAAGGATGAGTAACTAAATAAACAACCAACCCGGTAACCACAGTCATCAGCCCGGAGATTGTTAGGGCAATCCCCCAAGAGGGCCTTCCTCTGGCAGCTTGCAGCACTTGATCCAGCTTGGCTTCAAGGCGATCGAACTTTTTTCCCATATCAATTTCCAAAGAGTTCAATCTGGCCTCTTGGGCTTCGTCTTTTGTTTCTAAAATTGCCAACCGGGTTTTTAGCTCGGCAATTTCCTGCTCACTCATTCGCCTCCCCCATTTCAATTAATTTTGAATATCACGTTTAGAGTAATTCAC
>DATMYJ010000337.1:0-9913 GCA_035561015.1 Desulfitobacteriaceae bacterium
AGGCAAACTACTGGATGTTCTTTTTTTTTTCTGATAGAGTAAAAAACATGCTATGGAGATTAGGAGGAACCATGATGGGACAAAATTTAACCCAAAAAATTCTCAGTTCACATCTTCTCTGCGGAGATTTAACCTCCGGGGAGGAAATTGGTATTCGAATTGATCAGACATTAACTCAGGATGCAACCGGAACAATGGCCTATCTGCAATTTGAAGCTATGGATTTACCCAGAGTAAAAACCGAATGTTCAGTCAGTTATATAGATCATAACACTCTTCAAACAGGTTTTGAAAATGCCGATGACCATGCCTTCCTGCAAAGTGCCGCTGCCCGTTTTGGAGCCTATTTTTCCCGGCCAGGCAACGGTATTTGCCACCAGGTCCATCTGGAGCGTTTCGGTAAGCCTGGCAAAACATTGCTTGGTTCCGATAGTCATACACCCACAGGGGGCGGCATTGGCATGCTGGCTATAGGCGCCGGCGGCCTGGATGTGGCAGTAGCTATGGGCGGCGGAGCCTTTTATTTGCCCAATCCCCGGATTTTGCGGATCTGGTTAAACGGGAAACTGCCGGCTTGGGTTTCAGCCAAAGATGTCATTCTGGAAGTGCTGCGCCGACTTTCCGTTAAAGGTGGAGTCGGCAAGATTGTGGAATACGGAGGACCGGGTCTGGAGACTCTATCTGTTCCGGAACGGGCCACGATCACCAATATGGGAGCAGAATTAGGGGCTACCACTTCAATATTTCCCAGTGATCAACAAACCCTGGCCTTTTTAAAGGCTCAGAGACGAGCCCAGGACTGGATCCCCCTGGCTGCTGATCCTGATGCTGTCTACGACGAGGAAATCACCCTAAACCTTTCAGAGCTCGTTCCCCTGGTGGCTCAGCCTCACAGTCCTGATCGGGTAACAGAGGTTCAGAAATTATCCTCAACCAAAGTTCATCAGGTAGCAATTGGCAGCTGCACCAATTCATCCTATAGCGATTTAATGAAAGTCGCCGCTATTCTCAAAGGACGTCGGGTTCATCCTGAGGTCAGCTTGGTTATTTCTCCGGGCTCGCGGCAGGTTTTGACTATGCTCTCTTCCAACGGCGCCTTAACTGACATTTTGGATGCTGGAGCCAGACTCCTGGAGTCAGCTTGCGGGCCTTGCATAGGGATGGGTCAATCACCATCTTCGGGAGCGGTCTCGGTTCGTACTTTCAACCGTAATTTCGAGGGTCGCAGCGGGACAGCCGATGCCCAGGTCTTTCTGGCCAGTCCCGAAACGGCAGCCGCCAGTGCTCTGACTGGATTTCTGACCGATCCGCGCACTTTGGGCAAACCCGTTCATATCGAAATTCCCAACCAGTTTCGCATTGACGACTCCATGATCCTGTCCCCGGGAGATCCCCAAACTCCTATCAAACGTGGCCCTAATATTCAGCCCCTGCCCATAGCTCCTGCCCTGGCTGATAATATGAAATTAAAAGTGCTTCTGAAATTGGGAGATAACATTACAACTGACGACATCATGCCGGCAGGAGCTAAAATTCTGCCCCTTCGCTCCAACATTCCGGCGATTGCCGAATATGTCTTTCATAAAATCGACCAAAACTTTGCGGCAAATGCCAAAAAGGCGGGTCAAGGCATTATCGTAGCCGGACATAACTACGGCCAGGGGTCCAGCCGGGAACATGCCGCTTTGGCTCCCATGTATTTAGGGATACGAGCCGTTCTGGCGAAAAGTTTCGCCCGCATCCATAGAGCTAATCTGATTAACTTTGGTATTTTACCTCTGACCCTTTTCAATGAAGAAGATATAGCTAATGTGCAAAACAATTCCGATCTTCAATTGAATTCCCTGCACCAGGCCATCCGCTCATTGGCACCATTCCCCCTTTTGGTCGGTGCCGAGGCCAAACCGGTCCTGGTTCGCCATGACCTGACCCGGCGTCAGGCTGATATTCTGCTTGCCGGCGGACTCTTAAATGCCACAAAATCAGGTGCGGCCAATTCCTGTTCCTAACGAATAAACCTTTGTAAACAGGGTTATAACAATGCACAATGCCTGATTCGGCATTGTGCATTGTCTTAAGCATCAGCTATCTACTCTTCCTTGTTGTTCTGCCGTCATATATGTTATGATGATTATATTGCCATTGGAAGGAGGAATAACTTAAATGTTATCCACTGAAGACCGTCAGCTTCTGGAATTGATTTCGCAAGATTGCCGACTGTCGCCCGAAGAATTATCTGTCCAAACCGGATTATCTCCTGAACATATCACTAAGCGCATAAAACAATGGGAAGATGATAAAGTAATAGTTCAATATCATCCTCATATTAACTGGGAAAAAACAGGCGAACCTCAGGTCGCCGCTCTTATAGAAGTCAAGGTGCTTCCCCAGCGGAGTTTTGGTTTTGATAAAATTGCCAAGCGCCTGATAAAATACCCCCAAATTAAAACTGTTTATCTAATGTCCGGCGGCTATGATCTGGCCCTGATAATCGAGGGCAAAAGCATGCAGGAGGTAGCACTGTTTGTAGCTGAAAAGCTGGCAACTCTGGAACATATCCAAAGCACTGCCACCCATTTTGTTCTCCGCCGTTATAAACAGGACGGAGTAGCATTGATGGGACAAGAAGAAACACCTGAGCGTCTGGTGGTTTCGCCATGAACAAATATCTCACTCCCTTTGTCAGGGAAATGCCCCCTTCAGGTATCCGCAAATTCTTTGACTTGGTTTCAACTATGAAAGATGTCATCTCCCTGGGCGTGGGGGAACCGGATTTTGTAACTCCCTGGACTGTCCGGGAAAGCGGCATTTATTCCCTGGAACAGGGCCAGACAATGTACACAAGCAATGCCGGTCTGCCGAAGCTGCGCCAGGAACTGTCCCGCTATATGAATAATACTTATGGGCTGGAGTATGACCCTGAGGACGAGATCCTGATAACCGTTGGGGCCAGTGAAGCTGTAGATCTGGTTATGCGGGCCCTCCTCGGTCCTGAGGATGTTGCTCTTATTCCTGATCCCTCCTATGTGGCTTACGGACCTTGTGCTGCTCTGGCCGGGGCCAGAGTCCGTTATGTGCCTACCCGGGCTGAAGAAGATTTCCGTTTACGTGTCAAAGATCTGGAGAAAGTATATACTCCGCGGGCTAAATTGTTAGTCTTGTCCTACCCGAACAATCCAACCGGAGCCATTATGACCCGGGAGGATCTGCTTCCGATAGCCAAATTTGTCGAGGAACATGACCTTCTTGTTCTCTCGGATGAAATATATGCTGATTTAACCTATAAAGGAGTTCATACTGCTTTTGCCAGTTTACCTGGAATGCGCAACCGTACCCTGCACGTCAGCGGTTTTTCCAAAGCATATGCCATGACCGGTTGGCGTATTGGCTATGTTGCCGGACACAAAGATTTCATCTATGGCATGACCAAAATCCATCAATATACCATTCTCTGTGCCCCCATTACTGCCCAGCATGCCGCTATTGATGCCTTAGCCTCTGCCGAACAAGCCAAACAGGAAATGGTTAAGATTTATAATCAACGCCGCCGACTCATGGTAAGAGGCTTTAGGGAAATGGGGCTCTCCTGTTTTGAACCTTTGGGAGCCTTCTATGTCTTCCCAAATATTAAGTCTACGAAGTTATCTTCCGAAATCTTCAGTGAAGAACTGCTGCGGGAAGAGAAAGTAGCTGTTGTGCCTGGCTCGGTTTTTGGCCCATCCGGCGAAGGACATATTCGCTGTTCCTATGCTTATTCTACCGAACAAATCACAGCTGCCCTGCAACGCATCTCTCACTTTGTCCAGCGACGGTTATAATTCGGCGCTGCTGTGCCATACAGGACTGTGAGTTGGCAACACTGATTAAGACCTGGGCCGGTGATTCATGTAGGGAAGCAGCAACTGAGGCAGATTATTCTTATCCCCACGTTCAGCCAGCCACTTATTCAATCTGCTGTCTCCGGCTCTGAGCAGGGCTAGATAGGCATTGCGCTGCAAAATACTTTTGCCGCGCCAGCCAGCTGCTGTCAGACGGCAATGTTTGTCAAACTCTCTGGTACTGAGATTCAGTACTGCCATTAAATCTTTCCCCCGCTGCAAATCATCATTGCAAAGAGCAGTTTCAGAGAACGAGGATTTTTCCGGTAACGGTAATAAATTTTCGTTCTCTTTTCTCATGCGGTCCTCATTATGAGGACACACTTCCTGACATGTATCACAGCCAAACAGACGACCTCCCAATTTAGCGCTCTGCTCCGTACTTAATATTTGTTTGCTTTGAGTCAAATAAGAAAGACAGTCTTGGGCCGCCAAAGGCTTTTCGCCTAAGATCTGTACAGGACAAGCCCGGATACAGTTACTACATTCTCCGCATCGACCAGACAGAATTTGGTCGGGAGGCAAACTTTGATCCAATAACATCAGCCCCAAGGCCACAAACGAGCCATAAGCAGGCACAATAAGCTGCTGATTACGCCCCAACCAACCTATCCCAGCCTTTTTAGCCAAAGCCCGCTCATTCAAGGGCCCATTATCAACCTGGATTTTAGGGGGAAGGGTTTTCCAGCCGTTGGCTATCATTTTGCGTCCTAATATTTCCAGCTTTCGGCCAACCAGCAGATGATAATCCTCTCCCACAGCAGAGCGGGCTAAAATTCCCTGCTTATTCTGCGGCGGCCTGCTCAGGGGAAGCGGATAGGCTGACACAACGACAGTCAGGCATTCCTTCCAAACAGCTTGCGGATCAGAACGCAGGCGGCTGTCTTCTGGTTCGAAAGGGGTGTTTAAAGCCTTCTGCCGCCGTTTCTGCAGATAGGCTTCCAGTTCCTGATTTCGGCGCGCTTCAGTGAAGCCGGTTGCTATAAAGCCCAAGCCTCCGGCCCAGCGCCGAATTTTTTCTTTCCATTCCAATCTTTCTTTGTCCAGGATAATGTTATACATCTTCTGCCCCATTTTCCCCGAGATATATGGATTATTTCTGTTCTCCAAACCTGCCTGTTAAATAAAGATACTGATAACCAAGTATTTCTCATCTTACGTCAGTATCGTGTATCAGTTTCTTCCGGCGAAACGGGCAAAGATTCTGTATCGGGATTCCAGAGATTCCTGGTCCAGATTAAGATCCCGGCCTTCTAAAATGAGCTGCCGCCGTAAACTTTCTTTAAACTGACCCAGTTCCTGGCCGCTAAGACCGTGCTGCTTAGCGAATGAATAAAGATTACTCCAATCCAATTGTTCCAGGTGCCGGACTATCTGAGAACAAGTTTTGCTAATTTCTGATCTTACCAGCTCAAATCTAACCTGATCTCCAGGCTCTCTCACTTTACCGCCCGCAAAGTCCGCTTGCCATAAAATCAGCAGTTCTTCGATCCTTTCAGGGAAAAAGTCCCGTCCATTCCAGCCTAATTCCCAAACAAATTTGCGGACTCTGCGTTGAAAGGATCCTGGCAGGTCATCTCCTTTTAATTCATTCGCAAAGATTATAGTGGCACTCATATGGTGTTCGAGTAATAATCTCAGCTCTGTTTCCGCATTTCTGCGGGGAGTATGCAAAAACATGGACCAGCGGAACCTGGGCAGAATTTTTCTGAGCAAACGGCCGCTTTCGCGTTCATGTCCTAAAAAATGACGTTTACCCGCTGCAATCCATTCAAATTCCTTTAAACCAGGCACAATTGTTTGTATTCGTTTTGCTTGAATAACCCAAGGCTTATTATCCAAGCGGGCCCCCTTGATTTCAATATACTGATTTTTAAAGCGGGCCAGATTCTTCCCTACGATCACGAATTCACCTAACCTGAAACTCTGGTTGCTGAATTCCAGCCAACCCCTGGCATAGCATTCCCGACTTGCTGTCTCCCATTTGCCCAGATCGTGGAACAAAGCTGCCAGACGAATCAGCAAACAGGGTGGTGTGTCACTGACAACTTGCAGAGTATGCTCCCAGACATCTTTGGTATGGTAATGATTCTGGGTCAATCCTTTCAGTCGGGCCAGTTCCGGCAGAAAAAGCTGGAAAAAACCCAACTCATCCAGAAGTTTAATTCCGCAGGTTACATCGTCAGTCAGCAGTATTTTGGCGAATTCAGCAGTAATACGTTCCGGAGCGGTTTGAGCTACAGCAGGCAAGGCGGCAACAGCCTCTTGCCAGGTTAGGAGCTCAATCCGAAACCTGTATCTCGTTGCCAGTCTGACCATACGCAAGACACGGATCGGATCTTCCATAAAGCGCTCCCGGGCCTCTCCGCAAGCTCTTATCAGCCCCGAATCCAAGTCCTGGATTCCTGCCAGGGGATCCTCCACCTCATCAGTTCTGACATTATAGTAAATAGCATTGATTGTAAAATCTCTTCTTAAAGCATCTTCCCGCAGATTTCCGGAAAATGATGTTATATCTAAACGTGCCTTGTTATGAAAAACAGTTATCGTGGGAAATTTTACGCCTATTCGGTGAAATTGGTACCCAAAAGTAACTAAAGCTGCCTCCACTTGTTCAAGGGATAAGGCTGCGACCGCATCCATATCCCGGCAATCCACTTTCAGTAAAGCATCTCTGACTGCTCCTCCAACCAGATAAATTTGGCCAGCCAGGCTGAGTTTAGTCAAAACCTCTTTTTGAAAGGCGGTACCTAACATAAACTATCTCCATACATTCGCTGTTTTTTCCAGCAACTTCTGTTACCTGATTGCTGCTTTCTTATTTTCTAGCTGACTCCAAGATCTGATTGTTAAACTGATCTGTTTCAACAAAACACTTTTAGCTGGGAATCAATTCGAATATGCCAGGGACTTTCAGGGCCTATCTCGCCATCAAGATCACAACAAGTCACATTGTCGGTATGAATAACAAGTTCCTTAGTCTGAAATTGTTCAATCCTGGCATGGCCCACCTGCTCACCGCGCAAGACATTGAGCAGAATCCGCAAAGTATCAGGCCACCCTGTTTGCCTGATGATCAAGACATCTAATTTACCATCGGTAAGGGAAGCCCTGGGTACAATATTTCTCAGGCCTCCCACTGAAAGACCGTTAATGATCAGCAGCAACAATATATCCTCATCAAAAACAACCCCTTCATGTTCAAATTTTACCCTAAACGGGCGATAGGTTGGTAAAGTTTCTAATCCTTTAAGATAATAGGCTAATTGACCCAGGGTATTTTTGATCCGCTGATCTACTTTTGTGGAAACATCTGTTAAGAGTCCGGCAGAGGCAACATTGACAAAGTAACGCTGATTAACCATCCCCACATCCATGCCGAATATTCTGCCACTGGCAATGACTTCACAAGCCTGAGCCAAACGCTGGGGCAGACGCAGAGCAAAGGCCAGATCATTAGCTGTCCCCACCGGCAAAATCCCCAGAACAGGACGTTTTTGCATAGGAATCTTCATCAAGCCGTTCACAGCTTGATGAATACTGCCATCTCCTCCGGCAATAACCAAGCACTCAACATCTCCACACTGTTTAGCCACTTGTTCAATATCCCCCGGAGAACTGGCCCGATGTATGCTGACCTCATGACCGCTTTCCTGAAAAATTCTGATAGCTGTATCCAACTGGGTTATAAATTTACGACGGCCAGCATATGGATTATAAATTAAATGCATGCGTTTATTTTCCATTGTCCTCCCTGAAACTCCTTTATTAACCAAATAAAGTTGAAACTCTTTCCTATAAAATAAGGAAGCCAATCAGAAATAAATCAGATTAAGTTTTCTGGATTTAAGCCCTGTAACTCTGCCAAAACAAAACGCCCATCCTTACGAATCAATGTTTTATCAAAAAATATTTCTCCGCCGCCATATTCCGGACGCTGAATACTTACCAAATCCCAGTGAATCGCTGATTTATTGCCGTTATTGCATTCATCATAACAAGATCCGGGAGTAAAATGAAAACTGCCATTGATTTTTTCATCAAAAAGTGTATCTTTCATTGGTTTCAATACGTAAGGGTTAAGGCCGAGAGCAAATTCTCCGATATATCGAGCCCCTGCATCCATGTTAAAAATATCGTTTATCCGTTCTGTATTATTGGCTACAGCCCGGGTAATTTTGCCGTTTTCAAATTCCAGAACAATTGATTCGAAAGTATAACCCTGATAGACAGCAGGTGTATTATAAGTTATCCTGCCACTGACAGATTCTTTGAGAGGAGCAGTAAATATTTCACCATCCGGAATATTTAAATGACCAGCACATTTTACAACAGGCATCCCCTGGATAGAAAACTTCAGATCGGTACCCGGTCCGAGGATATGGACCTGACCGGTTTGTTCCATTAAATGAACCAGAGGATCCATCGCTTCAGACATCCTGGCATAATCGAGATTGCATACTTTAAAGTAAAAATCCTCAAAACCTTCAATACTCATGCCGGAAAGCTGAGCCATAGAAGCATTCGGATAGCGCAAAACACACCAGCGGGTATGCGGAACACGTTGTTCCGAATGTACTGGTTTGGAATAATGAGACATATATATTGTCAATTTTTCACTGGGAAGATCCGACCATTCATTAATATTTTCGCCTGATCTTATTCCTATATAAGCCTGCATTTCACTCATGCGGGCCTTATCCCAGCGAGCCATGGCATCTGCCTGCTCCACGGTCAGCCCTTTCAATAGTTCCCGCATTAAGGTATGATTGGAAATAGTCAAAAAAGGCACTCCTCCGGCTAAATAAGCCTGTTTCACTATGGCCTGAGCCAGGGGTATCTCCAGACCAATAACTTCTATCAGGACTTTCTCCCCTTTTTGAAGAGCCAAAGAATAATTAATGATATTAGCTGCTAATTCATCTACCCGCGAATCTTTCGTAAGCAAACACACCCTTCTTTAAAAATACAACTGTGATCATTCCTGTTATCTCAGTCTGATATAAAGCAGATAACAAAATTAATCTGTATTAAACTTATTAATTATCAACATTAAATTATCCTGCAAAAAACAGTTTTATCATAGGAGTACTACGATGACTGACAATAATCTTTGGAAATACACTCTCCAGGCTGAGGATAATAGCAAAAAATATCTGGATATCCTTAAACGTAAATTCCATTTTTCCAACAAATTATTGCAATCTCTTAAACAAGGCGAAAAAGTTTGGGTTAATGGTCAATTTACCTACCTGACTGCCAGAGGTCAAAGCGGAGACATATTAATTATCGATCTTCATTCGCCGGAGATTACAAATTTAGAAGCACATTCCTTGCCTCTTGAGGTTATTTACGAAGACGATTATTTATTGGCTGTGAATAAACCGGCAGGACAAGTTGTTCATCCCAACCCCAGTTACCCCGTAAAAACTCTGGGTAATGCTGTAGCCCACTACTGGCAGACTAAAGGTGAAGCTCATATTTTTCGTCCCATTCACCGGATAGACCGCAATACTTCCGGCGTGATAATAATAGCTAAAAATAAATACTGCCACCAGCAATTGGCCCGGCAGCTGGAACAAGGACTTATTAAGAAACATTATCTGGGTTTCAGCAGCGGGATTATAACCGAAACAAGCGGGGAATTAAACGGCTCCATTGGCCTTGCTCCCGGCAGTTTTATCAAACGGCAGGTTCAGGCAGACGGCCTTCGGGCACTTACCCGTTTTCGTGTCCTGCGTCAATATCACCAGGCTGCCCTAGTAAAGTTTGAGCTATCCAGTGGCCGTACTCATCAAATACGGGTGCATTGTCAGAATTTCGGTCATCCTCTTCTGGGTGACGATCTTTACGGTGGCGATACTATCCTGATCAATCGTCAGGCTCTACATTCCCATAGATATGAACTGAGACACCCCTTGACCGGGCAGCAACTTATACTTCAAGCCAGATTTCCTCATGATTTGATTGCCTTGGGAAAAATTTTGCTTGCCTATTCATAATCGCCTAAAAACTTTTCAGATTAGGTATAGATT
>DATMYJ010000338.1:0-12508 GCA_035561015.1 Desulfitobacteriaceae bacterium
ATCTATAATATATTTAAACATCAAGCTTTTCTATAAAGCTTCTTGCCGGAATCATAGAGATTATTTCCCTGGCTGTCGATGATCACTATAGCTGGAAAATCCTTTACCTCCAGCCGGCGCACAGCTTCAGGCCCGAGTTCCGGATAGGCAATAACTTCCGCAGAAATTATACTTTTGGCTATCAAGGCTCCGGCTCCCCCTATCGCCCCGAAATAGACTGCGCCGTACTTTTTCATGGCAGCAATAACCTCGGCCGACAGCGACCCCTTGCCGATCATCCCCCTCAGCCCCTGGGCTATCAAAAGAGGTGAATAAGCGTCCATCCTGCCGCTGGTTGTCGGCCCGGCTGAACCGATAACCTGCCCAGGCTTGGCCGGAGCAGGGCCAACAAAATAAATCACCTGATCACGCACATCAAAAGGCAGGGCTTCACCTCTGTTTAAAGCTTCAACCATTTTCTTGTGAGCCGCATCCCGGCCTGTATACAGCACTCCGTTGAGCAGTATATTGTCTCCAGCTCGGAGCTGGGCCACTTTATCCTTAGTCAGAGGAGTCTCGATCCGGATGATTTCCCGCATCAGACCTCCCTCCCTTCTAGGACTCTCTCCTGATGTCTGGCGGCATGACAATTGATGTTTACCGCTACCGGCATGCCGGCAATGTGGGTCGGAAAAACTTCCAGATTGACAGCCAGGGCTGTAACTGTCCCGCCAAAGCCCTGGGGCCCGATCCCTAATAAATTGATCTGTTCCAGCAGTTCTGTTTCAATTTGGGCCAGGCGTTTTTGGGGATTAGGCTGGCCCACCTCTCTGATCAGAGCCTTTTTGGCCAGCAAGGCGGCCTTTTCCATTGTGCCTCCCACCCCCACCCCGACGATAATCGGCGGGCAGGGATTTCCTCCTGCTCTATCCACAGTATCGATTACAAACTGCATAGCTCCCTCCAGACCCTCGGAAGGCTTGCACATTTTCAGGCCGCCCATATTTTCACTGCCAAAACCCTTGGGAGCCACTATTATGCGCAGCTTGTCCCCTGGCACTATCTCATAGTGAATAACAGCCGGAGTATTATCACCGGTATTGACCCTCTCAAAGGGATCGGCAACTACTGATTTGCGCAGATAGCCTTTTTCATAACCCCGGCGCACGCCTTCGTTCAAAGCTTCAGTCAGAGAACCACCCATAATGTGCAAGTCCTGCCCGGCCTCGACAAAAAGCACTGCCATGCCGGTATCCTGACAGATAGGGACCCGTTCCGTGCGAGCAATTTCAGCATTTTCCAAGAGGCATTCTAAAACCTGATGTCCCAGAGGCGAGCGCTCCTCCTGCAGAGCCTGCCGGCAAGCCTTCCTGACATCTTCTCCCAGGTCATAATTAGCACTGATACACAGCTGTTCCACAGCCTCTATAATTTCCTGCACTTGGATTTGTTTCAGTTTATACCCTCCTGACATCATACATCATTTTACGCTTTTTGTTTACCGCTGCTTAACTACCTGTTTCCGGCAAAGACAGCTCCAATAGCAGCAGCGGGGCATGCTGCTGGGCACCGTAGATATCATTATCGCCTACATCTCCACAAACCACCGGCCGCTCCAGAGTGATCTTGATGGCTTTTGCCGGAGCAAATTCCACAAAGGAAAGCACTTTTTCCGGTGGCAGAGAATAGAGAGCAGCAATCTTTTCCGGGGTTATGGCTTTACTGGCTACAACCTGATCATAAATTTCGCGGGTTTTAAATATAATATCCAGGGTCAGTTCATAGGGACCGGCATTCTTGCTCCTGATAACCTCAGCCAGCTCTCGGAGTGGTCTCTTAACAGTAGGCATCAATCAGCACCTCCTATGTTTTCCCAGCTGAGGGGGAAAAGTTCTTCCGGATCATCGACTATAATCAGATGATGGACCGCAAACTGATAAACTTCCCCAGCCTTGAAATCAGAAGGGGAGTAAGGAAAAGCCAGGTTTCCGGCTGTAGCCAGCCGCCCGGGGAAACCGTAATGCAGCATAGTGGAGCGGGCAAAACTGCAGATAGTATTGGCCAGTTCCTGGCTTTCGGCTACCGCCTCAATGATTATCCCCAGTTCGTGAGGTTCAGGGTTTTTCAGAGGCTCCAAATCTCCCATCACTCCATTGATCCCGTATAAGCGAAACAGTAATCTGTATTTAGCGGCCGCCTCCCGGAAATTGTCGGCTGTCCGTTCCCTGACCCCGGCAATAATCTCTCTAACCTTGGCTATAAAGACCGGGTCTCTGGCCCCGGCGATGGCTACAGTACGGTAGCCGACCAGCCTGGATCCCTCCAGCTTAATTGTATAATGCTCATCCTCAATAAAACGGCTGCCCTTGACCCTTACAACCCGCTCGTTCACTGCTTCAAAAACAGTATCCTCCAAATCCAGAACTCCTCCCGGACCGGGTAACCGCAAGGGATTGGTTTTTTCATATAAAGTATGGGCTGCTACCGAGGTTGTGGTACAGCGCCGGGCCGGATTCATTGGCTCCACCTCGAATTGGTCTGTGCTCAGAATACCCAGCATGCAGTCACTGCCGCTGCCGGGCAAAGCAGCAATGGAAGCGCATTCCAGAATTTTACCCATGTGGATGGCCAGGCCGCGATCAAAGTCCTGCCAAATCGGATAGGCGGCAAAAACTGCCGGATCATAGGCCCGCCCGGCAACAATTACCTCTGCACCGCCCTCTAAGGCAGTAATGAATGGTTCCACCCCCATTTGTCCCACCACTCTGGTTGCTGCTTCCAGCTGTTCCAAAGTCAGCGGCCCTCCCGGCGGCATGGCCATAATTTTTCCCTGAGCCAGTTTCTCTCTGAGCAAAGGTTTCGGCACTTCGGCCCCGATAATGGCCAGCTTGAATTTCAGGCCTTTCTCCCGGGCTATTTCCCGGACAATATCCAGACACCAGGCCAAATGAACATCTGCCCCGGATCCCCCGGCTGTGCCGACAATAACCGGTATTTTTCGGGTACATCCGGCCTGCAGGAGCAAAATTAAATCCCGTTTAACAGCCTGCCGGTCTGTGAAAGAAACTCCAGCACCCAGATAATACGGCCCCGGATCTGTAGAGCCGGCATCAACTGCCAGGACATCCGGCTGGCGCCGCAAACCCTCTTCAAAGGATGCCAGGGGAAATCCGTATCCCAGAATAGCTGTAACAGATAACACTGTGACTTTATCTTTTCTGTCCCGGATCATCAACCTACACCTCCCAAGATTCCTCTTTCCTCTGCCTTTATCTTAATATGCAATTCGAAAATAGCATTATAACTTCCAAAAATATATTTTCCTATCCTTTCAGCATCTCAATAAAGGATTCCAGCCTCAATTTAGTGCGGGCATCCAAACCGGTCGGATTATCACCCTCTAAGGTCAGGAGAGGATAAGCCAGCTTGCGGCGAATAATCAAATCCTCTATCTGCCGGTAACAGAAACTCTGAGTGTAGTGAATGATACCATCCAAGTGCCGCCGCCCAGCTTCGTGTCTGATATCCTCGATCCGGCCGAAAACCGAATAAGGATAAGTATAGAGCCTATATTGTTCCACCAGATCCTCTGTTTTGAAAGGCATAGTGAACTGACGCTGGACTTCGTTAAATACCACCCGGGCTCCCTGCTTTTCGACAAAGTCATAGAGCTCAGGATTGATCGGGGGAACACCGATATAACCTAAGCGGACTTCTCCGGCAGAGGCTTGGAAACCATCCTGGTCCGCCCCCGATTTTCTTTGCCGAACCTGGGCCAGAAACACTTCCATTTCAGCAGCAAATTCTTCCGGATTGCCGTTAAAGTCAGAACAGGAAACCAGCCACAAGTGATTTTCCAGCCCGCGAACCTTGTTCTCCTGCCAAGTCAGCCTGTCGATCTCCCAGGCTAAAGCCCGGACTTTATCCAGACGTTTCTTCTGAGCGGCAGCCTCATCCCAATTAGTGCCGAGAGCCTTGATAAGCTTGTCGATCTGCAGCCGCAGCATATCGGCATCCCGATCATAGGGAAAAGCAAAGGGAATGATATCCTTGCCCTCCATCTCCCAGGTTTCCATCAGGGCATGAGTGTTGCTGCAATCCCCCTGAGTAACTGCAATTATACGCGTTATATCCAGGTTTTTCAAAGCTGTAGAATACAGGCCCTTGATCCAGCCGCAGACATTACGCGGATAGCCGGCCAGTTCTGCTTCCTGTATTTCCCGCATCGGCTCTGGAGCGGAGATGAAAATATTATTTAAATCCACAGGAATAGCCCCTGCTGCAAAAAGCACCTCAACAGGAATAGTAGTGGTAAAACCGATTTTAGCCATAGATACTCCTTAATTCCCTATTCAATTACCTGGCTATACCCTGCGGGTATCTGTCCCGGAGAATAACCAATGTCCTATTCATCTCATTTTGGACGATCATGAGACCCTCGTCAACACCCATTCCTGGTTTGGCCAGCATCTGAGCCGGACGGGCAGCCAGAGCTACATGAACAGCGACCCTCCCGCCACAGTCAGTTTCGTTGCAGGATCCCCCCAGATAGGCCTCCACCCCGTATTTCCGGGCATAAAGAATGGCTTCGATCGTATTTTGAATACCTCCGAGGTCAGGGGACTTGATCTGTACCATATCAGCGGCCCGGGCATCAACAAAATCGACAACATCCTCATAAGTATTGCACCATTCATCGGCCACAATCTCCACCCCTATCCCGCGCTGCTCTAAAACTGTCCGCAGGGCCAACAGTTGTTTAATCTGTTCCGCTTTGTCTCCGGCATCCATCGGACCCTCAATCCGTAAAGCCAGGGGCCGGGCTGCTTTTTCCAGCTCCGCTAAATAAGCGGCCATCTGATGGAAGTCATTATCGAAGGCCAGGGCAATCGTACCGTAGACATCTATATGCAGGGTAGGATGATAGCCCTCTCCGCCCAAAGACCGGACCCGCTCCTGCAGCCATTTCACATAGCCCAGGAGCAGGCCGCCGTCCTGACCCAATTTTGTTTCCACATTATTGATCAAGGCATGGGGTAAAACCCCAGCCTGTTTAATTATGGCCTTATCCGCATTTTCATAGCGCTCATCCCCAGTCTGGGTAAAGATGGGGACAGGTTCAAGATTTATAGGCAGATCGTATTCCTGCAGGATCACTTCGGTCATAGTTACCTTTCTGGCTTTAGCCACAGCATCCAGCAGGGCTTGACTGACACCGTAACGGAGGGCTGTATGGTAGCGCTCCCCGTCCGGCCGCCGCAAATTCTCCGTCAGAGCAGCCAGGCGGCGAAAAGAATCCAATTCCTGACCAGCCAGACAAGGCCCGATTTCCTCCAGCAACAGCGGCAAAAATTCTTCTGCCGAAAAAAGCGGATCACGCCCTCCTGCTCCCGAGTATTGTACAGCGGCACAATCACCAGAGGCAATCTGGCCGTCTTCCAGATAGAGGAGGATAGAGACAGATTCCCCGCGCTGTCGCACAGCCTTAAAGCCTGGGGTCAGGGGTTTGCCTGTATATGTAAAACCGTCATGTCTGGCCCCGGCTTTGATCGCTCTTTGATCATCAAAATAAAATCCGGTCAGGCCAGGCGATGCTAATATTTTCCTGATCTTCATTATATACCACTCCAAGCAGCTCAATACTGAAGGCCTTACTTCGGCCTTCCCACCAGCATCCCTTTCCCGATGGCATAGATATCGTCAATCACCATTTGAAAAGAAGGCTCACGTCCTTCCTCCCGTCCGCGTCGGGCAATCCTTTCCCGGTGATAATCTTTGATCTCGGCACTGAAAGGCAGATTGCCGAAATCCAAAAAACGTACAGCGCCCTGATAATCCCGGACAGGCAGGATTTTCCCGGCACTACAGCGGCTGGGAGCAAAAGGCACATCAATCACGCCGGCCTGAAAAGCCCGCACAGTTCCTGCCGCCAAATCACCTTCCCCCAAATCCAGCACTTTGTCCAGAATACTCCTGGTTTCAGCTGAAATTATCTCTTCCTCCAGAGCCAGTTCCTCAATGGGAGGCAGAGCCTGTTCCTGCAGCATATTCAGAATCTGCCTGGTGGTCCGGATCCCTGCGGCACTGGCCTCTTTGGTCGGAATCCCCAGAGCTTCATGCGGAGTTTTAACAATAACCTTGGTTGCCTTACCTAAGTCAGCCGTAACAGCCCCCCAGGAAATTACAGCATAAGCCTGGGCTTCATCCTGGGGAAAACCACCCATCCATTGGTGAAAAACAGTACTAAGCACTACCGCCGGCAAGCCCAGACGCTCCAGATATTCCTGCGCCAGCAGCGGCAGGGTATGGAGAGCAGCTACATCCTGCAGCAGATTGCCGCACTGTCCATAGCCCAAACTGATATTGCGCACTCCCTGAGCAGCTGCCAGGATAGACTCGATCACAGACACAGCATGAGATATAGCCGGAGGCACCAGCGTTCCCGTCAAAGGACCAAAGGGCTCCCGGTTGATCATTGCCCCGGCCTCTTCGTATAACCCTGCCAATCGGTCTACATACTGCCAGTATTGAATGGTCTTGGCCAGCGGCACATCCTTAGCATAAGGAATATTGTAGGATATGCCGCCCCCTTCGAAAGCGGTAAATCCTCCGGCCAGGGTAATTTCCGCCAGCAGGCGGGCATCAGGAGTCCCATGCCGTACTTGAACCGGAACATCGAGACCGGCGATAATCTGGCGGCAGGCGGCTACCCCATGGTTGACAGCCGGAAAGCCGTTAAGCATGGAACGGCCGGCAGACCGGCTCTCTTCAATGCCGGTTTGAGCCTCAGCATAACGGTTCAGCCTGGTATAAGAGTCGATAGTAGTCGGCAAAAAATCTGCTCCGCCTTCATCCTGCAGGTAGCGCAACAATTCCAGATGGTCGTTTAGCAGGGCTACCCCGGCCCGCGGCTGGGCATAGGTACAGCCTTTTTCCTGAGCTTCAGCTAGCTTAAGGGCAAATATTTTGCGCAGCGGCAGCTCTTTGTGATAAGCAACAGCTTCCGCAAAATCAACCTCCTGCCCGGTCACCCACTGTCCCAAAACCTCCTGCCGCTGCCGGCTAAACTCCTCCTGGTCCATCTTTCCGACTTGCAGCTCCATGATTTTCCTCCTCCAGTTCAACCAGATATTTTTTCAGCATCCTGAGGGCCTTTTGCGGCGCCAACTCCCTGAGCAGACCTAAAGCTGCCAAAATATATTCTTTATCACAAAAAAAACGGGGGTTTTGCGGTTTAAGGATCGCGGGCTCTTCAGGCTTGAAGAGGACGCCCTCCATAATTTTGCGGGCCTGGGCATGATGGGCAAGGATGCCTCCCGTTCCGATAACCAGGGGGATTGGGGTCAAATCTTTACCATACTGCACATAAGAGGCCCCAAAGGGTGTATAGACTACTTCCAGAGTGCCGGCATGTCTCGCCATGGCGATTTCCACAGCCATCCGCCCCATAGCAATATCGAACTGCTCCTCCTCTCTCTTATCCGGTATTAGCCAGGGATCCTGAACACAGATATTCAGGTTCTTATTCACCTCTTCCTGATTCCAACCCAGGTAGCAGCTTAACTTTCTGCCGGCAGCATCAGCCAACGCCCGGGCACTGTAGCGCATTCCCAGATCACCTTCCACCGTCCGTTTGGCATATGGCTCAGGCAGCCCTTTCAGGACCACACCCGCTTTGCTGGGATCCCCCTGAGCAAAAGAATAAATATCGGTAGTGGCTCCGCCAACATCAACTATGAGCAGGTCTCCCCACCCCTGTTCCTCAGCATAGCCTTTAGCCAGCAGTTCGCCTGCTGCTAAAACGGCAGCCGGAGTAGGCATCAAGACCCGTTCCAGAAAGCCTTCAGCCTTATCCAGACCTTTTGCCTTTACAATATTGTTCAAAAAAATAGCACGGATAGCCTTTTGGGCTGAATCCACTGCCAGCACATTCAGTTCGGGCATGACATTGTCTGCAATGACCACTGGGGAATGCTTATGTCGGAGAATTTCAGCCACTGCTGCGGCCGCTGTTCTGTTCCCGGCAACCACAACAGGAATGCTTTGTGGCAATTTAGCCAGAGCAGCGGCATTTTTCAAAATCATCTCGCTGTTTCCGCCATCAGTTCCTCCGGCCAGGAGTAGGATATCTGGCTCTATGGCCGCAATCTTCTCCAGATCCTGGGCAATCAGTTCATAACTGAATACCTGCAGGACCCGGGCACCGGCCCCAAGAGCAGCTCGCCGGGCAGCCTCAGCAGTCAGTTCTTTCACCAGACCGCTGGCAACCATCTTCAGCCCCCCGGCAGCACTGCTGCAGGCCAGTTTATGAATAAAATTCCAGCCGCCGGCCGGTTCGGATATCTGCCCTAAAGCCTGATGCAAACCATCCATGATGTTAGTTTTGATTGTTGTCCCCGCCTGGACACTGGCAATCAGTTCTTCCCGTTCAAGGTCTGCAATTATTACCTTGGTAAATGTACTTCCGAAATCTATCAGCAGAACTGCTTGCATCCTATTCACTCCGCCTCAAAGCCCCAAGCCGGGCTGCAATGCTTTGATTTTAATCCCCTGATTAAGCTTGAACAGTCAACCCCAAGTCCTGTCGAAGATCGGCAATCGGATCTTCAGGCATAGTTCCGGGAGGATAGACCCGATTGAAACCCATCGCCAGAAATCTTGTTTCCACAGAGCTGAAGTCCTGTTTTCCAACAACAAGATTTCCCCCTACATAAAGCAGGATATCCTCCAGCCCTGCTTCCCGGCACTTTTCCCTTAAACCGCGACAATCCATTTCTCCATGGCCATAAAGCGAAGAAACCAGGATAGCCGAAGCACCGGTTTCAATAGCTGCCTGTATGAATTCCTCCTGGGTTGATAAAACACCGATATTTACTACTTTAAATCCGGCCTGAGTCAAGACGTAATCCAGAATCCTGTTTCCCACCGCATGAACATCTGCCCCGATTACACCCAAAACCAGGGTCTTCGGTTCCACTCGTCCACCTCCTGCCAGACTATTTTATTCTGTCCAGCACATTTGCCGGACATTGTCAATACTTTCCTGCAGCAGGGTATTGCCTACCTGACGGAATAAACCCGGATCCCCGCTGACAAAATAGCGTACCCGCCACTGGCTGGTTGGATTGGGCTGCGAATGCCGTTTTTCCAATCCGGACAGCAGTTTCTGCAATTCAGTCACTACAGCCTCAGCCGGGTCGACCAAGACCACCTCTTCCCCCAGAATATCCCTGATCACAGGATTAAGGTAAGGATAATGGGTACAGCCTAAAATCAAGGTATCTATGCAGGCTTTACGCAGCGGTTCCAGATAGGTCCTGGCAATTCCGGAAGCTTCAGCAGAATTAGCCAGACCTGCTTCCACCAGGGGAACAAACAAGGGACAGGCCTGAGCCCTGACCAGAGCAATGGGCTGCTCACCGTTTTGCCAGGCGGCCCTGATCTGGGTATCCTCAGGGACAATCCCCCGGGACAAGGCCCTGCTGACAGCCAGCGTATAAGCCTTGCTGCGCACAGTTCCTTCTGTGGCAATCAAACCTATCCTGCCTCCCAAGGTTTTCTCCACTGCAAACCGGGCTCCGGGTTCAACAATACCCAAAATGGGAATATCAAAACGTTCCTTTAACACCGGCAAAGATGTTGCCGAACTGGTATTACAGGCCATAACAATTGCTTCAGCCCCCTGGCTGATCAAAAAAGTAATGATTTCCTCTCCAAAACTGATCAATTCCTCCGGCCGGCGATTGCCATAAGGTACGCGGGCCGTATCCCCAAAGTAGATGATTCTGACCTCCGGGATGGCCTCCAGAATTTCCTTCATGACTGTCAGGCCGCCCACCCCGGAATCAAACATTCCGATGACTCGGACAGCTTGGTTTTCTATCTCATACATATATAACACCTTCTTTGTTTGATGACCCTATTCCAGCTCTTTCCCTGGCTGTTTCTCTCCGATACAGTAATCCAAGACAACAAAAACACGCTCTGATAACATTCCCTGTTCAGAGCAGATTTTCCTGTCAGGGCCGATCACTTTTTCACCGAAAAATCAAACTCCAGCCGACCTCTTCTGGCCGCTTAAGTTTCAGAAAGAGGCTTTTGCCTTAACCAAATTGTAAAACGGGTACCCTGATTAAGCGTGCTTTGCACAGTTATCAGCCCACCGTGGGCTAAAACAAATTCTTTCGCTATCGCCAGACCCAAACCTGTGCCGCCGCTTTCGCGCTCCCTGGCTTTAGTAACCCGGTAAAAGCGGTCAAAAACATGTTCCAGTTCCTTTTTGGGAATACCCTCTCCGGTATCTTCTACAATCACCCGTACCCAGCGATCATCTGCCGGTGAGCGGGAAGAATCTTCCGTCCTTTTATCTGCAGTACCCTGTTTAGTGATTATGGGTCTTGTTTTTATTTTGGCAAAAAGGCCTTCAGACAGGAAAGAAGGTTTACCCTCCCGACGTTCCTTTAAACCAGGGAATTCGGCTAAATTTTTCCGGGGATCACCTACAGCCAGCGAAACCCGGATTGTTCCTCCCGCCGGGGTATGAAGCAGGGCATTTCCAATCAGATTGACGAAGACTTGGGTCAGGCGATCAGGATCTGCAGTTATGGCAGGAACCTGGCCGTTGATTTCTGTTTTCAACTGCCGTTCTTCGAATTCATAGGCAAATTGCTCATATATTTTGCTTATCAGTCTACTCAGATCAACAGACTGAAAAACCAGCGGTAATTTACCGGCTTCCGCCAGACTGAGCTGTTGCAGATCGCGTACCAAGCGGATAAGCCGGATAGTTTCATCCTGAATAGGCAGAAGGGTTTCCGGTGTTTGGGGCAAAATCCCCTCCTGGATAGATTCCAGTTTTCCTAAGATAACTGAGAGCGGCGTCCGCAGTTCGTGGGCTATATCTGCTACCATATTCCGCCTGACCTCTTCGTTGCGATATAACTGTTCAGCCATGCGGTTGAAAGCACTGCCCAGACTGGCAATCTCGTCTTTGCCCTTGATCTCCAGACGCTGGGTCAGGTCACCTTGTCCTACTGACTTGACAGCCTCAGTCAGGCGCTTAAGAGGTACTGTAAAGCGTTTGGACAAAAAAGCACCCAAAAGCAGAGCTGTCAGCGAAGTTACCACAAAACCGATCAATAAGCCCTGAATTATGGAAACACTGGCAATACCTCTCGCCAGGTAACCCTCCCGGATTATCTGATTTTCATCAAACCAATAATAACCCACTATCAGGCCGTCAACCGTAATGGCATTCAATTCTTTCGTAATCTGGCTGCCGTTCATTCTGGCCCCCATCATTTGATTCCAGATCATCTGGCCCCCATCGGGCAGCATCTGCCCATTCCTTCCCCGGGTATCACGGTCCTGGAAACCGGCCACCAGATTTTTTTGGCTGTCAAAAACAAGAATACGGTCAGTGCCCCGAAAGAGAGTACTGAAATTCTGGCTGGGATTTGCAGTGATGCTGTGGATGTAGTCCTGGACCCCAGCCCAATCCCGGTTTTGCTGGTAATAATTAACCAGCAGCTGTTCCCATTGTTCAGTATAACTCTGACTGATATAGGTGGAAGAATTGCTTACCAGATTGGTAATCGAGTAAAGCGAAATCGCCGCGAAAATAAATGACATAAAAAAGATCATCCCTATCAAAGCAGACAGAAACTTTTGTCTTAAAGTCATTTCAATTCACCAAACCGGTAACCCACCCCGAAGACTGTCAAAATATACTTGGGTTCACTGGGGTTATCCTCAATTTTTTTACGCAGGTTGGATATATGGGTATCAATAGAGCGTTCGTAGTAAAGGTATTCCTCACCCATGGCCTGCTGCAGCAATTGCAGCCGGCTGAAAACCACTCCTGGACGTGAAGCCAGCAAATGCAGCATTTTAAACTCCGTAGGTGTCAAAAGAATCTCTTCATTCCCCTTCCACACTCTGTGGCTGGCGGCATCTATGCCTAACTCGCCTCTATTCAAAACAGCAGAATTTTCTTGCCCGCTAACTGAAGCCCGGCGAAGAACAGTTTTGATCCTGGCCACTAATTCCCGTAAACTAAAAGGCTTGACGATATAATCGTCTGCTCCAAATTCCAAGCCCAAGACACGGTCAACCTCCTCAGATTTGGCTGTTAGCATAATAATAGGAATAGAACTATTTTCTCGTAATTTTTTGCACATTTCCAAACCGCTTAAGCCAGGAAGCATCCAGTCCAGGATTACCAGATCAGGTTTCTCCCGTTCAATTAAAGACATCCCTTCCACTCCATTGACAGCTGTCAGTACCCGAAAACCTTCCCGGGAAAGGTAGTCATGTACTAAGGTCAGGATTTCAGGTTCATCATCGACCAAAACAATTTTTATATCCATATTTTCACCCCGTATTTCCAGCCGCTGTATCTGTTTTTTGTCTGCATTTTCTTGATATTTAATAATTTTGCTTTAAGCCTCCACTTTATTATGGCGGGAAAATCCAACTGACGCAAGCCTGTGTTACTCGCAGTCCAGCCTAGCCTAGAGCGGAATCGATA
>DATMYJ010000339.1:0-8744 GCA_035561015.1 Desulfitobacteriaceae bacterium
TTATACAGCTTTTAGCTGTTTTTGACTTTGTTTTTTTCAGAATTTGCATATTATTTGAAGTTCGAAGCAGAGGCTTGAAGTTTAGTAAATTCGGAAAAGATGGATAAACAAGAAACCGATCTCTGAGATGGGCATTCTGATCGGCTGACAGAGGCAGGATCAGGAATAGGAATAGGGAAAAGCAGCTTTGGGCACAAAGGATATGCTATAATTAGAGAGGAAATGAGGTGGAAGAGGAAGATGTACCGGTTGGAAGATTTGAATCCTGTCCAACAGGAGGCAGTTAAATATAGAGAAGGACCTCTTTTGATTTTAGCGGGCGCGGGTTCCGGAAAAACCAGAGTGCTGACCCACAGGATTGCTTACCTGATAGCTCAGGGTGTTGAACCGTGGGAAATCCTGGCGATTACCTTTACCAATAAGGCTGCTCAGGAAATGCGGGAAAGAGTAGGAACTTTGACAGGCAGCGCTGGCCGCGGCCTTTGGGTTTCAACCTTTCACTCAGCTTGTGTCCGCATCCTGCGCCAGGAGATTGGTTATCTGCCGGATTATGCCCGCGACTTTGTGATATACGACAGCAATGACCAGAAGGCTGTTATCAAAACGTGTCTGAAAGAGTGCAATCTTGATGAAAAGAAATTTCCGGCCAGGGCTGTTGGGGCTGTGATCAGTGAAGCTAAAAACAAGCTTTGGAATCCGGCAGATTTCGAAGAGCGGGCTGCGGATTATTTTCAGGAGCAGGTTGCTAAAGTATACCGCCTTTACCACAAAAAATTAAAAGCCAGCAATGCTCTGGATTTTGACGACTTGATTATGCTTACTGTAATATTATTGCGTCAAAACCCGGAAGTTCTGGAACGCTACCAGGAAAGGTTTCGTTATATCCTGATCGACGAATATCAGGATACCAATTATGCGCAATACAGTCTGGTGAAAATGTTAGCCGGCAGATATCGTAATCTTTGTGTGGTTGGCGACGATGATCAGTCGGTTTATAGCTGGCGCGGAGCGGATATCAGAAATATTCTGGATTTTGAGCGGGATTATCCTGAAGCCAAAGTGCTTAAACTTGAGCAGAATTATCGTTCCACCCAAGCGATCCTGCAGGCCGCAAATTCTGTTGTCGGCAATAATCTGGAACGCAAGGAAAAATTACTCTGGACGGAAAATCCCCAGGGATCCCCGCTTATTTTTTATGCGGCAGATGATGAGCATGACGAGTCCCGCTATGTGGTGGAACGAATTCAGCGTTTGCATAATCTGGAAGGGCGTCCTTTTAATGATTTTGCCGTTCTCTATCGGACAAATGCCCAATCCCGTGTTTTGGAAGAACGGTTAATGAAAGAAGGCATTCCTTACCGCATTTTCTCCGGGCATAAGTTTTATGAACGCTTGGAAATTAAGGATCTCCTGGCCTATTTGCGGGTATTAGCCAATCCGGCCGATAAAGTTAATTTCAGCCGTATTCTTAATGTTCCCAAAAGAGGGCTGGGAGATGCTGCTTCGGCTAAAGTACTGGAATATGCTGAGGAACAAAATATGCCGGTACTCGAGGCTGTCCTGGAGGCGGAATATATTCCTGAATTGCAGCCCAGAGCACGCAAATCCCTGCTGGCTTTTGCCGGCCTTATGAAGGATCTGAAAGAACTGGCCCAGGCGGAGAAGTCGGTTACCAAAATAGCTGAGGAAATTTTAAGCAGAACCGGCTATATGGATTTATTAAGAGCTGATAATACAATAGAGTCTCAGGCTCGGCTGGAAAATCTGGCCGAATTTCTCTCCGTTACTGCTGAATATGATCTTAAGGCCCTGGCAAATAAGCCCTTGGAGGACGAATTTGGAGTGGAATATATTCCAGGGCTTAACGGTTTTCTGGAACAGGTTGCTCTGGTGGCTGAGACTGATCAGCTTGACCAGGAGGAAGCTGCGGTGGTTTTGATGACCATGCATAGTGTCAAGGGTTTGGAGTTTCCGGTTGTTTTTGTCGTCGGAATGGAAGAAGGAATATTTCCCGGCAGTCGTTCCCAGTTGGAACCGGGATTGGTGGAAGAGGAAAGACGCTTGTGTTATGTGGCCCTCACCAGGGCCAGAGAGAAAGTTTATCTCAGTTATGCTGATCATAGGATGCTTTACGGACGCAGGCAGTATAACCGCCGTTCCCGTTTTCTGGAGGAGATACCCTATAACCTTCTGAATGAAAAAGATCCCAGCGACCCTCCTGCCCGGCAGGCCAGCAAAAAAACTGGAAATGTGGAATACAGCAGCCGAATACCTGCTGTAGGTATGCCGGCCTCGGCCTTCGGCTCACCGGCCCGTAAATTAGGCACACCGCTGGTGGCCAATAACCAGGAAGATTTTCTGGTCGGCAATAAAATAGAGCATGATAAGTTTGGCCAGGGGATTATTATGGCTGTCAAAGGCAAAGGCCGGGAAACGATCTTGACCGTTAATTTTCAAGGACAGCTTAAACAGATTGCCACCGAGTATGCTAAAATAACCAGGTTGTAAAGTTGTAAAAAGGAAGTGAATGTTGTTTGAACTCAGTCCGGGAACGCTTGCAGATACTGCATCAAAAAATTGAGCAGGCTAACCTTGAATATTACGGCATGGATCAGCCTAAGATCAGTGATGCCGAATACGATGCCTTGCTGCGCGAACTGGTAGAACTCGAGGCCAAATATCCGGAACTGGTCACCCTTGATTCACCCACCCAAAGAGTCGGGGGAATTGTTGCAAAAGAGTTCTCCAAGGTAAGGCATATAGAACCGCTCTTAAGTTTGGATAATGCTTTCAGTATGGAGGAACTGCGCGAGTTTGACCGCCGTATTCAGACGGCAGTTGCTCCTGTGGAATATGTTGTAGAATTGAAAGTTGATGGTTTGACAGTGGTTTTGACTTATGAAGAAGGCATTTTGATCCGGGGAGCAACCAGAGGTGATGGAGTAACAGGCGAAGAAATAACAGCCAATGTCCGAACAATAGCTTCAGTGCCTTTGCATCTGATATATCCTCTTCCCCGGCTGGATGTGCGCGGAGAGGGCTATATGCCCAAGGCCTCCTTTGCCAGACTTAATCAGGAGCGTGAAGAGGAGGGCCAGACTGCATTTGCCAATCCGCGCAATGCCGCTGCCGGCTCTTTGCGTCAGCTTAATTCCCGGATCACAGCCCAGCGCCGCTTGGATTATTTCGCTTACCAGATCTCCACTGTCAGCGAATTGGCTGTCAGCTCCCAGACAGAGGTCTTGAAGTACCTGGCGGAGCAGGGTTTTGCTGTTGATCCGAAATACAGAGTATTTAAAAATATTGAAGAGGTCATTTCCTATTGTCAGGAATTGACCTCTGAGCGACACGGCTTTCCTTATGAAATTGACGGTTTGGTAATCAAGGTCAATGATCTGGGTCAGCAAAGGGAATTGGGATATACTGCCAAGAGTCCCCGCTGGGCTATTGCTTATAAATTCCCTGCTGAACAGGCTGAAACAGAAGTTCGGGAAATAATCATAAACGTTGGCCGTACCGGTGTTCTCACCCCTACTGCCGTTCTTAGACCAGTAGCCTTGGCTGGTTCAACAGTCGGCAGGGCTACTCTCCATAACATAGATTATATCAGGGAAAAGGATATCAGAATAGGCGATCATGTCCTGATACATAAAGCCGGGGATATTATCCCGGAGGTTGTTCGAGTCTTAACTGAAAAACGCAGCGGCCGGGAAAGACTTTTTGCTATGCCTGCTAACTGTCCGGAATGCGGCAGTGTGACAGAGCGCAAAGCAGGTGAAGTTGCCTGGCGCTGCAACAACAAGGCCTGTCCAGCCAGACAACGGGAATCGATTATTCATTTTATATCCCGTGATGCCATGGATATTGATGGCCTGGGGCCGGCTGTTGTTCAGCAAATGCTGGAGGCAGGTCTGATAAAAGATGCGGCCGATTTGTACACATTGGAATTTGAACAGCTTGTCAAGCTGGAACGATTTGCCCGGAAGTCTGCCGAAAACTTACTCAAAGCTATTGCGGTCAGTAAAACCAGGGGTTTGGCAGCCCTGATCTTTGCCTTGGGTATTCCATATGTGGGCGAAAAAGCCAGCAGAATTTTAGCCCGTTATTATCTCTCAATGAGTAAATTAAAAGAAGCAGTGCCGGAGGAATTACAGGCTATACCGGATATTGGTCCCACGATTGCTTATAGCATTGCTCACTTTTTTAATCGTAAAAGCACACAGGATATTCTGGCCAAATTAGAGGCAGCCGGGGTCGGAATGACTGCTGCTGAACTGGGGCATCCTCAGCTGTTCCTGGGCAAAAGTATTGTTGTCACCGGTAAGCTGCAGCGCTGGGACCGGCGGCGGATCGAAACCTTCATCGAAGAACGGGGCGGAAAGGCTGCCAGCAGTGTCAGCAAGAAAACAGCCTTTGTTGTTGCCGGCGACAAGCCCGGCTCAAAACTAACAAAAGCCCAGGAATTAGGAATCCCGGTTTTGTCAGAAGATGAATTCGAAAGAGAATATCTGGAAAAGGATTGATTCGATATCCGCTGTTTAGGGTTGGATTTATAGCTGGATTTATAATTAACTCAGGCTCTATTCAATTTTCAGGTCACAGTGAAATCAGATATCTAAGTGAATTCTGTCTTGACTGAAAATGTTGTTTTCATTATGAGGCAGATAGAAAAAGCCCACGTTATTTTCGGTAGCGAAATCCAGGTTTTTCAGATCAGGAAATTGTTCTTCCAGACTGGCTACTATCTCCCTGAACCAGGATAGGGGTATTGGTTTCAGGATGACCAGATGCGTTTGATCCAAAATCTTTCTGGTTTTCAGAGTGAGTTCTTTCAGAGAAGTAAATACAGTCCAGAGGGTTAAAGGATGATAATTAACGTCGGATAAGGAATTGCTGATATAGTTTAATCTGACCATCTGTTCAATAACAGATTCGTATTGCCAGAATTTTGGCGGGAAATCAATAAAAAGCCTAATAGGATATTTGAAATTTTCTTCGTCTCCTCTGGTGAAATTGGCCAGACATTCAAGAAAGGTGACGATTCTGGGCAAATAGTCGCAGGCGCAATAGTATATGCCCGGAACCGAAGGTTCGGCAATCCAGCGCATATCCGGCGAGTAAGGATCAATTGATATCACCGGGTTAGGAATCGTATACTGGTAGATAAGTTTGGCAGAATCGGTCAGGACAATATTGATCGTTTCCTTGTCACTAAATTCTTTGGTTTGCAGTAATGATAAAATAAGGAGACTTTTTCCGACGCCGGTAGCTCCAAGTACGAGATGATTACCTGGAACGAAATTAGTGAAAGGTTGAATTTTCTGCTCCATTGGCATTACTTCCTTTCCCTTGATTTCTCTGGTTTTTGTCGATATTGTCAATATAATGTCACTGGAATGTTATATACTATTCTGCATGTACCGGGTAATTTCCTTTTATTCTATGAGAATATTGGGAATAAAGCCTGACAATCAATTTAAGTTGCTCCCCTGTCAGAGATTTGCTATAGTAAATAAATAGTGTAACAAGTTGAAGAGTCAAAGGATGGTGACTAGTGATGAAAATTTCCCGTCATGAGGTAGAACATGTGGCTATGTTAGCCCGTCTTGAGCTGACTGCTCAGGAGACAGAAGAATATACAGAACAGCTTAATTCCATACTGGAGTATGCAGCGATATTGGATAAGTTGGACACATCTGCAGTATCGCCTACTGCCCATGCTGTGCCTTTGAATAACGTTATGCGTGAAGATGTTGTTACACCTTCAATGGCTGTCGCTAAGGTACTGGCAAATGCTCCAGATGCTGAGAACAATTTTTTCAGTGTACCCAAAATTGTATAGAAAACCGGAAAGGGGATTAGGGACTAATGGATATCACAGCCATATCAGCTGCTGAATTACATACTATGCTGGAAAACAAAACAATCAGCGCGACCGAATTAGCTCAGGCCTTTTTGCAGCGTATTGCTAAGGTTGAGGAAAAAGTCAAAGCATTTGTGACTTTAACCGAAGAAATGGCCCTGGAGCAGGCTGCGAAACTGGATAAAAAAATTACCCGCGGAGAAAAACTGGGCCCCTTGGCCGGAATACCTATGGCTTTTAAAGATAATATGTGTTCGGAAGGGATAAGGACAACCTGTTCTTCCCGTATGCTTAAAAATTTCATTCCTCCTTATGCAGCAACAGTGGTAGAAAGACTGCAGGAGGCGGAGGCTGTTGTTCTGGGGAAACTGAATATGGATGAATTTGCCATGGGCTCCTCAACTGAAAACTCGGCTTTTTTTCCAACCCATAATCCCTGGGATCTGACTCGCGTAACCGGAGGTTCTTCGGGTGGATCAGTTGCAGCCGTTGCTGCCGATGAAGCTGTATATTCCCTGGGTTCCGATACTGGTGGTTCGATCAGACAACCGGCGGCTTTTTGCGGAGTTGTTGGTTTGAAACCCACTTACGGAGCGGTTTCCCGCTACGGCCTTATTGCTTTTGCCTCCTCTCTGGATCAGATTGGACCGGTAACTAAAACAGTCAGAGATAACGCCTTGGTTTTAAATGCTATTGCCGGCCACGATCCCCGGGATTCAACTTCAGTGCCCTACGAAAAACCTGATTACACCAAATTTTTGATAAATGATATCAAGGGTCTTAAAATCGGCATCCCGCGCGAGTATTTTGGTCAGGGAATTGATGCGGAAGTCAGCCGGGTCATACAAAAGGCTATTGATACTTTAATAGGTTTGGGAGCGGAAATAGACGAATGTTCCATGCCTCACACCGAATATGCGATGCCGACCTATTACCTGATTGCTCCTGCCGAATGCAGTTCAAACCTGGCGCGCTATGATGGTGTCCGCTATGGTCACCGGGCCGAGAATAGCGAAGACATTATCAGCATGTTTAAAAAGACCAGGGCTCAAGGTTTTGGACCGGAGGTTAAACGAAGAATAATGCTGGGAACCTATGCCTTGAGTTCCGGCTATTATGATGCTTATTATTTGAAAGCCCAAAAAGTCAGAACCCTGATTAAGCAGGATTTTGACAGGGCTTTGGAAAAATTCGATGTTTTGCTTTCCCCTACTGCTCCTACACCGGCCTTTAAACTGGGGGAGAAATCGACTGATCCATTGGCGATGTATATGTCAGATATTTGTACTGTTCCCCTTAATTTAGCTGGTTTGCCGGGTATCTCTATCCCGGCAGGATATGCAGGGGGGTTACCTGTTGGTTTACAATTGATGAGTAAAGCTTTTGGCGAGGGTATATTGTATCGGGTTGCTTATACATTCGAACAGAATACTGATTTTCATAAACTAAAGCCTAATTTGACGGCGGAGGTGGCATCTTAATGTCTGTCAACGATTACGAAATGGTCTGTGGTGTTGAAGTACACGCTGAAATGGCTACAAAAACTAAGATTTTTTGTGGCTGCACAACGGAGTTTGGCGGAGAGCAGAATACTCATGTCTGCCCGGTGTGCTCTGGACTGCCGGGTGTCTTACCGGTACTTAACAGAGAAGTGGTTAATTTAGCGATCAAGGCCGGGCTGGCTATGAATTGCCAAATTGCCGAATTCTCCAAGTTTGACCGCAAGAATTATTATTATCCGGATCTGCCCAAGAACTATCAGACTTCCCAATATGATCTCCCCATTTGCCTGAATGGTTGGCTGGAAATCGCCGTCGAGGATCAGACCAAAAAGATTGGGATTACCCGTGCTCATATGGAGGAAGATGCCGGCAAACTGGTGCATAAGGGAGAAACGATCACTACTTCCCAGGGATCTTTTGTCGATTATAACCGTACCGGAGTTCCTCTTCTGGAGATCGTTTCGGAGCCGGATATGAGAACGATCCCTGAAGTCCTGGCATATCTGGAACAATTAGTCCAGATATTGGAATATGCTGAAGTATCAGACTGTAAGCTGGAACAGGGTTCGGTTCGCTTTGATGTCAATATTTCTTTGCGTCCTCGCGGGGAATCTGAATTTGGGATCCGGACAGAAATCAAAAATCTCAATTCTTATAGTTCGGTCAGAAGATGTCTGGAGTATGAAATAGAACGTCAGGCCAGGCTCTTAGACCAGGGGGAGAGAATTATCCAGGAAACTCTGACTTGGGATGAAGGAAAAGGTGTAACCATTTCCTTGCGTTCCAAAGAAGAAGCTCATGATTATCGCTACTTCCCTGAGCCCGATCTGGTTCCTTTAATAATTGACAGGGAATGGGTAGAAAGGATAAGGCTGACTTTACCGGAATTACCTGCAGTCCGCCGCGTCCGCTTTCAGAATTTGGGGCTTTCTGAATATGATGCCCGTGTTCTGACAGATTCCAAAGACCTGGCCAATTTTTTTGATCAAGCTCTGTCCCGCTATGATGATGCTAAAAATTTGGCTAATTGGGTAATGGGAGACTTTTCCCGTCTTCTCAATGTCCACCAGTGTATAGTCAGTTCCTCTCCTATTTCTCCGCTGCAGCTGGCTGAACTATTGCAGCTGATTGATAAGGGCACTATCAGTGGTAAAATAGGTAAGGGGGTTATTGAGGAAATGTATGCCAGTGGTAAAGATGCCGGCTCGATCATTAAAGATAAGGGACTGGCACAGATCAGCGATGAGGGAGCCTTGATTGCTGTCATAGATCAGGTCTTGGCAGCTAATCAGCAGTCGGCAGATGATTATCGGGCTGGGAAAGACCGGGCTTTAGGGTTTCTGGTTGGCCAGATTATGAAAGCCACAAAGGGACAAGCC
>DATMYJ010000340.1:0-5016 GCA_035561015.1 Desulfitobacteriaceae bacterium
AACTGAACATCATCACACCTATCCTGAAAGCTATAAGCACGGCAGGATATACCATGCCTACTCCTGTCCAGGAACAGGCGATACCCCTGATACTTGGAGGGAATGATTTGATCGGCTGTGCCCAAACAGGCACGGGTAAGACAGCAGCATTTGCTATTCCCTTACTGCAGATTCTTCATCAGGCCCAGAGAAATGAAAAAGGCCCTCGAATCATTCAAGCCTTGATCTTGACTCCGACCCGGGAACTGGCAATTCAGATAGGCGAAAGCTTTGGTGTTTACGGCAGAAATACCGGACTTAAGCATACCGTGGTTTACGGCGGGGTGTCTCAAGTCCCGCAAACAAGAGCGCTGCAGGCGGGAGTAGACATACTGGTTGCAACTCCAGGCCGGCTGCTTGATCTGATGAACCAGAAGCACATCAGTCTCGGAGATGTCAAACTGTTTGTGCTGGATGAGGCAGATCGCATGCTGGATATGGGATTTTCTCATGATGTGAAAAAAATCATAGCTCAGCTGCCGCTCAAAAGACAAACCCTGTTGTTTTCGGCGACTATGCCTCCGGAAATTGCCAAACTGGCGGATACCCTGTTGTCCAACCCGGCGAAGGTGGAAGTGACTCCTGCTTCTTCCACAGTAGACACGATCAAACAAACAGTTTATTTCGTGGAGCGCAGAGATAAGAAATCCTTGCTCATAAAGTTGTTAAAAAACACAGCTATCGATTCGGCCCTGGTGTTTACCCGGACAAAGTCCGGAGCTGACAGAGTGGCCAGAGATCTGGCCAAAGCAAGAATACCTGCCCAGGCTATTCATGGTGATAAATCGCAATTAGCGCGTCAGCTGGCCCTGAAAAACTTCAAGTTAAAACAGACCAGGGTTCTGGTCGCCACGGATATTGCTGCCAGAGGAATTGATGTGCAGGAACTGTCCCATGTGATTAATTTTGACATGCCCAATGTGCCGGAAACTTATGTCCATCGGATAGGAAGAACCGGCAGAGCGGGGCTGGGAGGGACTGCCTTGTCGTTTTGCGACAGAGAAGAAAAAGGTCAGCTGAGAGATATCCAGAAACTTATATCGAAAAAGATACCTTTTATTGAGATTCGGCCTGATGCCCTGAGTGTGCTTAGTGTCTAAAACCGAATACTAAGAATAGTGTGACTCTGTATAGCATTACTAAAATAAATAATAATGATCGGCGTACGAAGAGTGCGCCTTTTTTTATCCCCTCAGAATATTTGCCTGGATCTGCCTGCAGTGCTAAACTGAGGGCAAAGCGCTGAAACAGAAGGCTCAGTAAACTGTTCAGTTGGCATTAAAAATATCAGTGAAAAGCGAGGGATGGCATGGGAAAGGTACTGATCGTAGCGGAAAAACCGGCGCAAGCCCGTGAATATGCCCTTGCCTTGGGAGTTAAAAATAAAGGACAAGGCTATCTGGAAAACGAGAGTTATGTTATCAGCTGGTGTGTCGGTCATTTGCTGGAATTGGAACGACCGGAAGCCTATATGGATCTGGACAAGGTCGGGAGACGCTGGAGTCTGCAGCGGCTGCCTGTATTGCCGGCAGTCAGCTCGTTTCGCCGAGTTGTCAAAGCCGGGACAAGTAAACAGTTTCAGGTCCTGAAAAAATGGCTGCAAGCCCCGGAAATCGAACGGGTCATTTGCGGCACTGATGCAGACCGGGAAGGACAGCTTCTTTTTCAGGAGATCTGGGATATGGTGCAATGCACAAAACCCTTAGCCCGGCTCTGGATTTCCTCCCTCACCGGGGAGGCGATCCGGGAAGGAATGAATAATTTGTTCTCCGCTCAGACGGTTGCTGGTTTGGCAGCTGCCGGCTATGGCCGGTCTATGGCTGACTGGGATTTCGGCATGAACCTGACCGAAGGATTTACGGCTCTGTTTGGCAGTTTTGATCCAGTGCGCAAGAAACCCAATGTCATCTCTATCGGCAGGGTCCAGACCCCGACCCTGGCCTTAATTACAGAGCGGGAATGGGAAATTGAGCAGTTTGTCCCGGAAACCTACTATGAAATCATCGCCGCCTTTCAGGCGGAGCAGGGAGAGTATCAGGGGACCTGGCTGGAAACGCAGCAGGAAGGCAAGCCAAAAGGTAAACAGGCGGCCAGGAAGAATAATAAGCAGGAGGGCGGGCGCCTGACCGAGCGGCGGCTGGCCGAGGCTATTGCGGCCAAAATCCAGGGTCAGCCGGGCAAGATAATCAAGGCGGAACAAAAAAAGGTTTCTGAACCTCCGCCGCTGCTCTTTGATCTGACGAGCCTGACAGTGACGGCTTCCAAACGTTTTGGCATGAGCGCGGAAAAAGTACTGGAAGTGGCCCAGTTGCTTTATGAGAAAAAGGCTATCACCTATCCGCGGACGGATTGTGCCTATCTTCCAGCCGATATCATACCCAGACTGCCGGCCCATCTGGCAGCAGTCCGGCAGGATCCTTATAGCGCCAGTGCGGAGGAAGCCGGCCGCTATGGGGTGCCGAAAGGCAAACGGGTCATTAATACGATCACAGCCCACCATGCGATTATCCCCACGACGGAAAAGATTCGCCTGGAGAAACTCGCCGAGGCTGAACGGCTGCTTTATGATTTGATCATTCGTCGTTTTCTGGCGGTTTGGTATCCGGCAGCCTGGTACCTGCAGACAGAAATCATCACTGTTGTGGAACAGGAACTTTTCCGGACCAAAGGCCGGATCCTGCTCAGTCCGGGCTGGAAAAAAGTCTACGGTTCTGAAGAACAGGACAACCGCCCGCCAAAAGGCAAGCAGGCTGAAGATGAGAACAGAGAATTACCTCCCGTTCAGCTGGGAGAGACAGTTTTAACCAAAGAGGTCAGGATCGAAGAAAAAAGCACCAAACCACCCAAACGTTTTACTCAGGGAGATCTGCTCAAGGTTATGGAAAGCGCCGGCAAACAGATCGAGGACGATGTTTTAAGGCAGCAGATGAAAGGGAAAGGGCTGGGAACCGTAGCCACCCGGCCGGCGATAATTGAAAATCTTCTCCAGCGCGGCTACATCTGCCAGCAGCAAAAAGCCTTGAAACCAACGGAAAAAGGAACGGAACTAATCGCCTTGATCAAGAGCAAGCTGCCCCGGGCTCGCCTCCTGATCAGCGCAGAAATGACCGGCCAGCTGGAATATGAGCTGGCTCAGGTCGAAAAGGGTGAACAGACCCTGGAAAACTACATGGCGGAAGTAGCGGCAGAAATCAGGTGTATTCTCGCTGAACTGCGCGCCTATGAACAAAATCATGGCAAAACCCCGCTCTCCCTCTCGCCGGCCGGGAGCGGGAAAAGCGAAGACCTGAAGAAAAAAGGCCAAGACCGGAGTAAAGGTCCGAATTCAGCGGCAGCGAAGGCCGAGAAGGTCAATAAGCGGCGCCTGGCTGCTGGACCAACGGCAGGAACAGCTGGGGAAAAAACTCCGCCGGAAAGCAGGCCGGCCGAAAACTTGCCGGCAGCCTTGGGCGTATGTCCTAAGTGTGGAGGTAATGTGATCGAGGGCAAGAAAGGCTATGGCTGTGCCAACTGGAAAAAAGGCTGCTCCTTTGTTGTCTGGAAAAATCCGCTGTGCGGGAAAATTCTCACTGTCAGCCAGGTCAGAAGCCTTCTGAAAAAAGGGCGGACCCCTTTGCTCAAGGGCTTTAAAAGTAAAAACGGTAAATCATTTAATGCTTACCTTGTCTGGGAAGAGGCAGAAAACGGTAAGGTAAAGTTTGAGTTTCCGGGTCCGGAAAAAGCTTGAACAGAACAGCTGCCGAAAAGCGGAGGGATGTTATGGCCAAGGTCGTTGTGTTGAAATGTGATACTTATGAATATTCTCAAGTCAAAAAGGCCGTGGCCCAAGGGATTGGCATATTAGGCGGGCCCGCTGCCTTTGCCCAAGCCGGCGAAAGGATTTTGCTCAAACCCAATTTACTGGCTGCCGCAGCACCGGAGCAGTGCGCCACAACCCATCCGGCGGTATTCCGGGCTGTGTGTGAGCTCTTCAGCAATTTTGGCGTGGTACTTAGCTATGGGGATTCGCCGGCCTATCATTCCCCGGAGGCTGCCGCCCAAAAAAGCGGTTTGGCAGAAGCTGCGGCTGAATGGAATATACCCCTGGCCGATTTTGTCCGGGGTCAGGAGGTCTTTGTTCCGGAAGCTCTTCAGAACAGGAAATTTACCATTGCCAACGGGGTTCTGGCCAGTGACGGTCTAATCAGTCTTCCCAAGTTAAAGACTCATGGCCTCATGAAACTGACCGGGGCCCTGAAAAACCAGTTCGGTTGTATACCGGGGATACTAAAAAGCGAATTCCATGTCAAACTGCCCCAAACTGTTGATTTTGCCAGGATGCTGGCGGATCTTAATATTTTTCTCAAACCGCGTCTTTATATCGTGGATGGGATCATGGCCATGGAAGGCAATGGCCCGAGAAACGGCAGTCCCCGGAAAATGAATGTCCTGCTCTTTTCGACCGATCCTGTGGCAATGGATGCTACCATTTGCCGTCTGGTCCAGGTCAACCCGGAACTTTCCCCTACAATTATAGCCGGCAGTGAAGCGGGGCTGGGTGTATTCAGAGAAGATGAGATCGAACTGCTGGGTGAGCAGCTGGCGCAAGTACAGGTTACTGATTTCCAGGTCAATACAGAACCGATCAAATCTTATCCCGGGCTGGGAAAAGCGGCCCGAATCCTAAACTATCTGATTATTCCCAAACCGGTGATCAGGGGCGAGAAGTGTGTGCGCTGTGGCATCTGTGTAAAAATGTGCCCGGTCAAACCCAAGGCTATCGACTGGCATAATCAAAGTTCCAGGGAAAACCCGCCTTCCTACCAGTATAAGCGCTGTATCCGCTGCTTCTGCTGTCAGGAAGTATGTCCTGAAGGGGCCATCGAAATCAAAAAACCGCTGCTCCGAAAGCTCTTTGTCTCCAAACAAAAATAATGGGAAAAACTTTACCAATACTCCATACAAAGTTCACAAAATATTAACAAGTCTGTTTTATTA
>DATMYJ010000341.1:0-2169 GCA_035561015.1 Desulfitobacteriaceae bacterium
ACATGAACTATATAATTGCAGCTGTCAGAGGCTAAGGGGGAAACAACTATGATTTATGAAATAAAATTGCAGAGTAAGAAAAGGGAAGAAATGATCGATATAACTGCTCAGGTTGAAAAACTGCTGATCCAAGAAAATGCCCAAGAGGGGCTCCTGGTCGTCTATAACACTCATACAACAGCAGGGATAACGATCAACGAAAATGCTGATCCTGATGTCCAAAAGGATATTTTGCAGAGGCTCGGAGAAATATTCCCTTGGGATAAAGCTGGAGACCGGCACTTTGAAGGGAATTCTGCTGCCCACTCAAAAGCAAGTACAATGGGGGCATCGCAAACTGTTCTTATTCAGAACGGAAAAATGCTTCTGGGATGCTGGCAGGGTATTTATTTCTGCGAATTTGATGGCCCCCGGCCCCGGACCTGTTACGTGAAAATCCTTAAATAATCAGCAAATAAACCAGGACCTGATATAATCAGGCAGATCTTAGATGATGTTTAATCCCAGGCTTTGGGCGAAAGCCAAAGCTTCCAGGTATTCCTGTTTAGCTAAATTATGGGATAATTCCGGATATCTGAATGCTTGATGAGCAGCGTAATATTGGTTCATCAAATTAACTGCGCAATCCGGTGACAATTCCTGTTTTATAAATTTCAAAACTTCTTTGCTATCTTCCAGTCCTCCCGGCAACATTAAATGTCCGATAATTAAACCCCGGTAGGCAATGCCATCTTTGGTTACCTTTAATCCTCCTACCTGACGGTCCATTTCCTGAGAAGTCCCATATAACCTGGCTCCATTTTTTTCACCGTTTCCCGCTCGTAAGTGAATAAGATATCATAAGTGAATAAGATAAAGAAATCAACATTATTATGTCCACATTTTTTCAGTAAGTTTGGCTATCTCGGCTTTTCTTCTTTGGGTTTCAGCTTTATCAACCTGAAACATATTGTCAACTAAAACAATAACATCACCTTCTTTTGCTTCCGGAGATACTTGCTTCCGGGGGATATCCGTCATTTCCCTGTCAGATTCAACTATTACATAATCACCTTCAAATCGGTCAATAATTCCTTTCGTCATCATATGTCTCATCCTCCCCTGGCTTGTTGTTGCTTTGAAAAAAGTGGTGTTCTCCTGGTTTTGCGGCTGAAACAGAAATTCAAGGTTTTGTCTTGCTGTCTGCAGTGTAAATGCTTATATTTGTGCCATCAGATTCGGATATGATTGTTCCTGATTGATCTGTACGATAAACTTTGACTCCATATTGATATAGCTTGTCTAAAGTCGCTTGGCTCGGATGTCCATATGAGTTCTCTCTGCCGACAGAAATCACCGCATATTTTGGTTGGACTTTAGCCAGAAAGATGTCCGAGCAGGAGGTTTGGCTCCCATGATGGCCTACTCTCAATACATCTGCTTTTAAATCATATCCGGCTTTAACCATTTCCAGTTCAGATAGTGACTGCGCATCGCCTTCAAAGAGAAAAGAAGTCTTGCCATATGTTATTTTTAAAACTGCGCTGTAGTTGTTTATCTCTTCATAATCACTGGAATTGGGAGCTAAGAGCTGAGCAGAGACTTCAGAGCCAAGATCGAGATTCAGTCCACTTTGGGCTTTGACGATTTTTTGTCCTTTACCAGCGATAGCTTCTATAACATCCCTGTAAGTATTAGTTGTAGAATCTTTTGGAGGCATGATGATTTGCCCAATAGTGAAAGTTTTGATAACTGTATCCAATGCACCGATATGATCTTCGTGCGGATGAGTTCCTATCACTATATCCAGTTTATTAATGCCCTGCTCCTTCAGATAGGTAACAATTTTATCAGAATCATCATTATTACCCGCGTCTATAAGGACATTTCTGCCATTGGGAATTTGAATAAGGGTGGAGTCAGCCTGGCCCACATCAATATAAGATATTTTAAGTTTTTGCTTGGATGTTATTGTGGTCGATTCTATCGGAATGCTTGCTGCTGGAGTTGTTTGGCTGTCTGTTGCTGCTGCTGGCGGTTGTGAAGCTACAGGTATACCCGGATCTGAACTGCATCCAACTAATACATGAACCAGCAGAAAAATGATAACCAAAGAGCAAAATTTATCGAGTTTACGCATTTTCAAAATCTCACTTTATTAACATGCTTATATAAAAGAAACATAAGAAA